>NZ_JAMYVA010000007.1:0-210671 GCF_040323505.1 Mesorhizobium sp. M0040 | reverse complement strand
TGGCCGGCCCCTCCAACAGCCGACCTCTCATGAATCACGCAAAACCGCTCTTGGGAATCCTCGAAACGCTCCCGGAGCTAAAAATCTGCCAAAGTAGTGCTAGCTTTCGATCCCTTCAGTGGTTGGGAAACGTGCCTTTCGCGACTTGGTATGAAAACGACAATTGGCGCACGGCTGAAAACGCGCGATCATGTGCCAATGGGCCGCCGTTTGGATGACAAGCTCGATTGCAAGGCGTGCGGGACGATCCTGATGGAGATTCCCGACAATCCGAAGGATTCGACGCCGATCCATTGCAGCAATTGCGGCGCCTATCTCGGCGAATGGGGCGATCTGCAGGAGGATTTCTTCAGGCAGGCGTTCGGTGCCCAGGCCTTCGATCTGAACAACGGAAACATCATCAAGAAATAATCCTGGATCCCGCCGGCCCAAGCCACGGCCTGTGGACCCGGCTCGTTGCGGCAATCACCGTTAGTGTCGGACCCTTGGGAACCTTTCTCCTGAGCCGCTTGTTTGGGTGGCGGAAGGAGAAACGCCATGAGCACAAAACCTCCGCCTGTGCCGCCGAAGAATCTGAGCCCAAAGGGCGCCGGTGACAAAAAATCGGTAGCAGCCGACCAGGCGCCGCAATCTGCCGTTCCGGATCCCGACAAGCAGGGCCAGCAAGGCAATACGAAGGTCAACACCACTCATCAAGGCAACGTTCAGGATCGCTAGGTCATGTCCACGTCGAAGAAGACTCCTGCCAGCATCCGCCAGGGCGGTCCCGGCGCCGCGCACGAAAACGCCAAGCAGCCGCTGAGCATCGAAAAGCCGCCGGCCGACTCCGACCGTCGCAGCCACAGCAAGGTCTCCGGCGGCGGCGGCGAACGCGACAGCCACCATACCCACGACCCCGAAAAGAAAGGCGACACCCGGCCCGCGCATCAGGACAAGTGAAGTCGGGCGGCGACGCGACGATCGGTGAGGTTCGAGCGAAGTGTCAGCGGGGACGGCGCGCCAAGGCAAACGGCACGACGTTGTCGACCACCGGCAAGTCGAACAGCATCGGAAGCCCCCGCGTCGCGGCCATTTCCACGATCAGCTCCTCGATGGAGTGATCGGTCAGACGCGTCTCGACGCCCAGCCGGATCATCGCCGCCAGCTTGTGCACCGGCACTGGCACGGACTTCGCCCGGTCGTCGAGCAGCTTGCTGATTTCGATCACGACGTCGGCGTCGATATTCCTGGGCAAGTCTCGCATAAGCGCCTCCCCGCCAAACGAAACGAAAAGCCCGCCGCACCTTTCGATACGGCGGGCGATCCAGTAATGCGTACCGGCGAGGGGATCGGGGTGGGCGTGCCGGCGCGCGCAGATCGCAAGTAATTTTAGTTAAATCCGTCAACTTCGATGTGTCACGGAAAAACGTCTGTACGTTTTTTACCGAACCGCGCGGATCGTTAGCTGTCCCCGCCGTCGCGCGGCGCGGCAGCACGGATGGCGCGATCCATTGCCCTCCGGACAGCGACTCAAACAGTATACATTATAAACTTAAAACATCTTGCCAGGCGATCCAGCCTGTGCTCCACTTCGCATCGGAACATGGCCTGCAGGTCGAATTCTATCGACATGTAGCTGCATTTTAACGGCACGACTGCGAGAACACAGCCTCAAACGATATACGAAATCTTCGCATGGGAAGGCGTGGATGACGGAAACGATAGAGCTCAAACGGGTTGGCGATGGCAATCTGCGTGCCCAGGTCTATCAACAACTCCGGCTGACCATCCAGCATGGCGAATTGGCGCCTGGCCAGAAGCTCGTCGATGTCGACATTGCCGCCCAGCTCGGTATTTCCAGAATGCCTGTCCGCGACGCCTTGATGCAGTTGGTGCATGAGGGCTATCTCGTCGGCACCACACGCGGCTTCACCCTGCCCACGCTTACCGCGACGGATGTCGCCGACATCTTCGAGGTCCGCCGCTTGCTCGAGCCGCGGGCCGCCGCGCACGCTGCTCGGACACTTGACGCCGCTGGCCTCAAGACCCTGGCAGCCGCGCTTCGGGAGGCCGAGGCTGCGGCCGCCGCCGGCGATGCCGACCGCTTTTTCCAGGCCAATTCGGCATTCAGGAATTGTTGGCTCGGCGCTGTCGAGAACGAGCGCCTTTCACAAACGATTGCCCGCTTCGCCGACCATGTGCTCGTCGTCCGCTTAAGGACGCTGTCGCACCAGCCGACGCAGGCCGTTATCGTTGCCGGCATGCGCGCAATCTATGAGGCATTCGTCAAGCGCGACGCCGTCGCCGCTTACGACCGCATGACCCACTTCATTCAGAACGCCGAGGAGCGTTTCATGAAGCTTAGCCCACCGTTTCAAAATTCCAACGGTGAAGGTGAGGGCATGTCGCGGCAGGGGAAAGCATGATCAGGAAGCAGCACCCGCTGAAAGGGCCGAACAGGTTCAAGCTCGGCGTCTTTTCAATGAATGCCGATGGCGGCCTGGCAATGACCACCGTTCCCGAGCGCTGGCGTGCCCGCTGGGAAGACAACCTCAACTCCGCCTGTATCGCCGATCGCGCCGGCCTCGAGTTTCTGCTGCCGATCGCCCGCTGGCGCGGCTTCGGCGGTCTGACGCATGTGCGGGAATGGTCGTTCGAGACTTTCACCTGGGCGGCGGGCCTTGCTGTCGCCACCGAGAACATCGGCCTGTTCATGACGGTGCATGTGCCGCTGGTTCATCCGCTGCAGGCTGCAAAAGCGCTGGCGACGGTCGACCACATCTCCAACGGGCGGGCCGGCTTGAACATCGTCTGCGGCTGGAACCCGGACGAGTTCGCCATGTTCGGGCAGACGGTCGGCGAGCGGACCTACGATCAGGCCGAGGAATGGATCAACATCATCGTGCGTGCCTATCAATCGAGGGAGCCGTTCGACTTCAGCGGCGAGTTCTATGATCTGAAGGGTGTCGTCAGCCGGCCGCCAAGCCTGCAGGCGCCGCGACCGGTGACCATGAACGCCGCCTTCGGCGCGCCGGGGCGCAACTATGCGGCGCGCCACTGTGATTATCTGTTTTCGACCTTTTCCGAAATTGCCGACGGCCGTGCGCATGTGGTCGACATCACCAACCGCGCGGCTGAGGTCGGACGCGAAGTCGGCGTCTATACGGTCTGTCACGTCGTCTGCCGGGAGACCCAGCAGGAAGCCGAGGACTACTACCGGCATTACGCGCTGGAATGCGCGGACGAGGGTGCGGTCGACGAGCACATGCGCAAGAAGAAGGAATTCGCGAACTCGCACGATGCGAAGGCTTTCACCGAATATCGGCAAAGGTTCGCCGGCGGTGCCGGAACGTTCCCGCTCATCGGAACGCCGGAAAAGATTGTCGACGATCTCACTGAGATCATGGACCAGGGTTATTCCGGCGCCGCCCTCACATTCGTCAACTACACCTACGAACTGCCCTTCTTCTGCGACCGCGTACTGCCGCTGATGCGCCAGGCCGGGCTTCGAGTAAATTGATGCCGGCGGCCGCCATTCCGACGCCGTGGGTGGATGGGCACGACGCCATCGATCCGCGCGCCTTCAAGCAGGCTATGCGGGCCGTGGCGGGCTGCGTCGCCATCCTCGCGTCGGAACATGACGAGATCGGTTTTTGCGGCATCACGGCGACGGCCCTCTGTTCGTTCAGCGCCGAGCCGCCTTCGCTGCTGGCCTGCGTCAACCGCGGCAGCACCTTTGCCTCGGCCATTCGCGAAGGTTTGCCGTTTTCGGTCAATCTTCCCGCCGGCGACCAGGAGAATGTCGCACGTGCCTTTGGCGGCATGACCAAAGCCAAGGGCGCCGCGCGGTTCTCGACCGGATCATGGGTGCGTGGCGAAACCGGCGCGCCCTTGCTTGTCGGCGCACGGGCAATATTCGAATGCCGGGTGGCCGAAATCATTGTGCGGGCGTCGCACATGATCGTCATCGGCATCGTCTCAGGCGTCGCGCTGGATCGCGCTGACCGATCGCCGGTCTTCTACGCGCATGGGCGGTTCCTGACAGTAGGAGATGATGCCAACTAACCGCCGTTCACGCGGCGGCGCAGCGATTGCAATTTCAGATCGGCCCGATCATGGGCCGGATCATGGGCGAACTATCAGAGGGAGTATGGCAATGCGCATTTGGAAATCCCTTGTTTTGGCTGCACTCCTGTCGGGTGTGGCGGGTATCGCCACGGCCGAAGAGGTCGTCCTCAACGCCGTGCATTTTACGCCGACGCAGAACGGCTACGCCCAGAGCTTCCTGAAGTTCGTTCAGAAGGTGAACGAAAAGGGCAAGGGCGTGGTCCAGATCAACGTGCGTGGCGGGCCGGAGGTCATTCCGCCGATCCAGCAGGGCGCGGCGCTCAGGAGCGGCCTGATCGACGTGATCGACACACCGGCAGGGCAGTTCCTGGAGCTCGTGCCCGAAGGCGAGGTTTTCTCCGCATCGACGAAGACGCCGTGGGAGGTCCGCGACAATGGCGGCTGGGATTTCATCAACGGAATTTTCGAGAAGAAGGCCAATGCCCATCTGCTGGCGCATGTCGACGCGGGTTCGGGCTTCAACGTCTTCACCGTCGACGAACCCAAGCTCAATAGCGAAGGCAGCATCGACTGGGGCGGCCTGAAAATCCGCTCGTCGCCGCTCTATCGCGATTTCCTTGAATCCTTGGGCGCAACGGTGATCGTCCAAGCGCCGGGGGATGTCTACACCTCGCTCGAGCGCGGCGTCGTCAATGCCAACGCCTATACCGTGTTTGGCTATGCGTCGTTCGGCTGGGACAAATTCACCAAATACCGTGTCGACCCGCAATTCTTCAAAACCGATGTGCTGATCTCGATCAACAAGGCGAAATGGGACACGCTGTCGCCCGAGGCGCAGAAACTGCTTGCCGACACGGCCGTCGAATATGAGCGCGCGAGCTACGACGCCAACCTTGCCCAGTCCGAAAAGCAGGCACAGGCGATGATCGACGGCGGGCAGAAGGTGATCAGCTTGACCGGCGCCGGCCGCGACAAATTCCTGGCGGCTGCCACGCAGGCGAGCTGGGCGAGAATGACCAAACGCGATCCCACCAACATCGATCAGTTGAAGAAATTCTTCCAGTAGCCCGAGCCGAGGGCGCTGGTGCGCCCTTCATCAAGGTGGACATGAGGGTCGTCGGGAATGGACAGATCGTTTGCAGCGATTGGGAAGCTGAGCCTTGCGTTGGCGGCGGCGGCAAAAGTGGTGCTTGGCCTCATCATCGTCGCGGTGGTTGCTGATGTGTGCGTCCGCAATCTGGGCCTGAGGCCGCTTGCCTGGGCAGTATCGGCGACGGAATATGGCCTGCTTTACGCGGCATTTCTGCCGATGCCCTGGCTGGTCCACAGCAAGGGCCATGTCTTCGTCGAGTTCCTGCGCCAGGCGCTGCCGGTGCGGGCACGGGCGGTGCTTGAAAAGCTGGTCTATCTCGCCTGCATTGCCGTCAGCCTCTATCTCGGCAGCGTCGCTCTGTCTTCGCTGACAAGTGCTGTGGCGGGCGGCGAATACGAAACGCGCAGTTTCGATATGCCGAAATGGCTGGTCTTTCTGCCCATCATGCTCGCCTTCTATCTCTCGGCGCTGGAATGGCTCAGATATCTGCTCGGCCGTGACACGCTGTACACGCTCGATCCGCTGGAAATGGAAGGGCTCTGACCGGTGGCCTGGCTGTTTCCATTCGCCGTGCTCGTTGGCACCATCCTTGTCTTGATGGGCCTTGGGCTGCCGGTCGCCTTCGCGTTCTTCGTCACCAATGTGATCGGGCTGTACCTGTTCTTCGGCGGTTCGATCGGCGTGACGCAGATGGTCGCCAACTTCTCCGACGCTGTCTCGACCTATGCGCTTGCCCCGCTGCCGATGTTTCTCGTCATGGGCAGCCTGTTCTTCCGCTCCGGCCTCGGCGAGAAAGTCATCTACGCGCTCGACCTGTGCATCGGCAATCTGCGCGGACGCCTCGCCTATGTCGTCCTCGCCGCCGGCACGATCTTTTCCGCGCTGTCAGGTTCCAGCCTTGCCAATACCGGCATGATGGGCTCGCTGATGGTGCCCGAGATGCTGAAGCGAGGCTACAAGCCGCATATGGCCTACGGCCCGGTGCTTGGCGCCGGAAGCCTTGCCGTCATCATCCCGCCATCCTCGCTGGCCGTCTTGCTCGGCTCGCTTGCCCAGATCGACGTCGGCGCGCTGCTCATAGCGGGGGCTCTGCCCGGACTGCTGCTCGTTGTCATGTACGCGGCGCTGATCTTCGCGCAGACAAAGATCGATCCGGACGCCGCTCCGCACTATCCGGTACCCGCCGTTCCCGTGGCCGAGAAGGTGAGGGCGGTTGCCGTCAACATCATTCCGATGAGCGTCATCGTGTTCATGGTGGTCGGCACGATCATCCTTGGGATAGCGACGCCGACGGAATCGGCCGGACTCGGCTGTGCCGCCGTCTTCGCCTTGTTGTTTGTCTACCGACGGTTCAGCTGGTCGGTTGTCTGGAAGTCGCTGGACGATGCGATGAAGGTCACCGGCATGACCTTCCTGATCATCTCGGCTTCGACGACGTTCTCGCAGATATTCGCCTTCTCCGGCGCCTCCAACGGCTTTATCCAGTTCATCGTGGGCTACGATCTTGGACCGTATCCCATGCTGCTCATGATGGTGCTCGTCATCCTGCTGCTCGGCATGTTCATGGATCAGGTCTCGATGATGCTGATCACGCTGCCGATCTTCCTGCCGATCGCCCAGCAATTCGGCTACGAGCCGGTATGGTTCGGGCTGATCCTGCTGCTCGCCTACGAGGTCGGCTTCACCACGCCGCCGTTTGGTCTGCTGCTGTTCATCATGATCGGCGTTGCGCCGAAAGGCACATCGCTCAAGACGGTTGCCATGGCTGCGGCGCCTTACATCGCGCTGACGCTTCTGCTGATCCTGCTGATTGTCCTCTTTCCGCAGATCGCTCTCTTTCTTCCGAATTTGATCTAGTCGAACTCGATCCAGCAGGTGTCCACATGCGCTTTGCCTATCTTGCTTTCTTCCATGATGACCGCGAGGCAAATTTGGCCATCGCCGGCGAAGATGTTGACGCCGTGCGGCGTGTGATTGCTTCAACGCCGGGCCTTGCGCTTGCAAACATCTATCTGCCCGAAGTGGCGACGGACATGTTCAACAACGATGGTCCACCGCCGGTCTTTGGCTTCCAGCTCTATTTCGACGAACTGGCGGACATGGAGGCGGCGCTGGCGCCGTCCGGCCATCTGCAGGCGCTTGCCGCACCTGGTATGCTGTCGAGCATCGCCGGTTCGAGGCCGACGCAACAGGCAATGTGCGTGCGTCCGTTTCCCGTCGACGACGCTGGCGTCAAGACGTCCGGGCTCCCCTGCAGCTATCTTGTCCACTATCCCGGGCCGGCCGAAGACATGAATGCCTGGCTCTACCACTATGTGACGCATCATCCGCAATTGATGCGGGGCTTCCCCGGCATTCGCCACATCGAGGTTCTGTCGCGACTGGATTGGTGCGGTTCGCTTCCCTGGCCGCGGATCGACCACATGCAGCGCAATCGGGTCATGTTCGACAGTCCCGCGGCATTGACGCACGCGCTGCAATCGCCGGCGCGGCTGGAGATGCGCGCCGACTACAAGACCTTCCCGCCGTTTTCAGGCGGCAGCCGGCATTTCCCGATGTCGACGGAAGCCGTGCATCCTTTGGCGCGGGCCACATAGCGCACACAGGTTTTGCCGACGCCGAAAATTTCTGGAGATTTCATGTACGACTTTCGCAAGAAATGTGTCTCTCTCGATCGCCTCATCGGTACCTTCTGCGCCATCCCGCACCCTGTGGCGGTCGAAGTGGCCGCCGCCAGCGGGGTCGATTTCCTGTGCATCGACTGGGAGCATTCGCAGATCGGCCGCGAACGGCTCGAGGATCTGATCCGCGCCGCCGATGTTCACAGGATTCCCGCGATGGTGCGCGTTCCCGGCCACACGCCGGAGTGGATGGCGGCCGCGCTCGACGCCGGCGCGTCGGGTGTCCTGGTACCCCGCGTCTCCACGGCCGAGCAAGCGCGCATGGCGGTCATGGCCTGCCGGTACCCGCCGGTCGGCGCCCGCGGTGTCGGCCCGGGCCGCGCCGCCGGTTATGGCTACAGGATTCCGGACTACCTCAAATCGGCCAACGAGGTCCTGACGGTCGCCATCCAGGTCGAGACGGCCGAAGGGCTCGCCAACATCGACGACATCGTCCAGGTCGACGGCGTCGACGTGGTCTTCATTGGCCCCGGCGACCTGTCGGTCTCGATCGACGCCATGGGGCCGGCCGGCCAGGACAAGCTCAATGCAGCGATTATGAGGATCGCGGCCGCGGCGCGCACGGCCCGCAAGGCCGTCGGCATCTTTCGCCCTTCGGCGGATGATGTCGGCAAATGGTCGCGGCACGGCATCAGCTTCTACATGCTGGCCAGCGACACGATGTTTCTCGGGGCCGGCCTTGCCGCCGGCGTCGCCTCGGCGCGCAGCGCCTCATAGCAAGAGTTTGCCATGAAGATCATCAAGACCGACGGTGTGCTGTCAGTCGAGGAGGAGCAGTTGCGCTACCTCGACGGCTTGAGCGCCGAGTTTGTCGAAAAGACGCTGCTCACGGAAGATGCCCTGATCGAACACTGCCGCGACGCCGACGCATTGATGGTATTGCGGGAGCCGATCACGGCTCGCGTTTTGGCGGAACTGAAGAGGCTCAAGGTCATCGGACGGTTCGGCGTAGGGCTCGATTCGATCGACGTCGAGGCCGCCAGCCGTGCCGGTGTTCAGGTAACCTACGTGCCGGACGCCAATCTGGTGGAAGTCAGCACGCACGCCATGGCCCTGATCCTGGCCTTGACGCGCAGGCTGAAACAGTTCGACAGCGCGGTGCGCGCCGGCCGCTGGGCTGCAATGACCGACGGCGCCGGCATCACGCGGCCCGACAGGCAGATCCTCGGCCTGATCGGCTTCGGCCAGATCGGGCGGCTGACTGCCGAGCGGGCGCGGGTCTTCGGCTACCACATCATCGCCTACGACCCGCATATGCCGGCCGAGCGCATCGCGGCCGGTGGTGCCGAACCGGTCGGCTTCGACGAGCTGCTGGCCAGGGCCGACATCGTCTCGCTGCACGTTCCCGCGACACCGGAGACCAGAAACATCATGTCGGCGCAAGCCCTGTCGCGGATGAAGGAAGGGGCGATACTCATCAACGTGGCCCGCGGCGGCCTGGTCGACGAGGTCGCATTGGCGGACGCGATCCGGCGCGGCCATCTGGCAGGCGCCGGCATCGACACGTTCGAGCGGGAGCCGCCTTCGCCCGACAATCCGCTGCTGGCGCTGGACACCGTCCTGGTCAGTCCACACGCGGCGCACTACTCGACCCAGTCTTACGCGGAGGTTCGCAACAAGGTGTTTGCCGATGTCGCATCGGTCCTGCGCGGCGGCAAGCCGGTATATCCGGTCAACCGGATATGACCAATTCCCGATGTCGGCACCACCTCTATCCGCCTGCTCCGCGGAACTTGGGTTCCTCGCCCCACGAAGTGGGGAGAGGTGGCTCGGCGAAGCCGGGACGGAGAGGGGTCTTCGCAGCGGCTGGGAATGTTCAGGGCTCCTGATGGACTTCCTCTAATACTCGCGCCCGTTCCTCACAGGTTCTGGCTTCGCGAATGTCGCCCCCTCTCCGTCCCGGCTTCGCCGGGCCACCTCTCCCCCGCTCCGCGGGGGCGAGGAACCCAAGTCCTGCAAGTCGGCGTTCGCAGGGCGATAAGGGGCAGCGCAACCTGTCGCGGTTGTCCGGTTTGCCACATTTTGTTCTTGCTTTGTGCCGGCAGCTATGCTACTAATTTACGTATGGTGCTGATTCGCACCGAGGACCCGCCGCAAGGCGGTTTTTTGTCTTTAGGTTTCAGCGCCATCCGTCGAGGCTCAACTCGGCTTGTCGCGACGCTCGACGATGTAGATGTGATCGGCGACCAGCACCAGGTCGCCATGTTGGTTGATCACCTCGCAGCGCTCGACGACCCGGCCTGAATCGGGTCGCTTCGGGTCGTCTTCCTTGGCCGAGATGGTGGTGCGGGTCCTGATCGTATCGCCGATGAACACCGGCTTGATGAAGCGCAGCCTGTCGTAGCCATAGGAGAAGGCAACCGGGTTGACGACGCTGGCCGTCAGCCCGACGCCGACCGAAAACACCAGCGTGCCGTGGGCGATGCGCTGTCCGAACGGCGTCGTCTTCATGAACTCGGCGTCCATGTGGTGGGGAAAGAAATCACCGGTATGGCCGGCATGGACGACGAAATCGGTCTCGGTGATCGTGCGCCCGCTGGTCACGCGCGACGAGCCGATCCGGTAGTCCTCGAAATAGACAGTCTGCTCCATGTCAGGGCCTCGCCGCTATCGGTGTTGCCGGCGCCGCGCTCGATCGGTAGGCGGCTTCGACCAGCGCCATGGTGTTCCAGCCGTCCTCGACGGAACTGACAAGCTCGGCGTCCTCGCCCGATGCATAGCGCTGGACATTGGCCATGCGGCCGGCAAAGGCGTCCGGAAACCATGCGCCGACGAGTGGAACCGCAATCCAGTCCGTGCCGCCTTTGGGGTAGATTTCGAGAATGTCCGGCTCGCCGCGCGGATAGTCGAGGTTGACGCCCAGTTTGAGGTAAGCGGCGCCGTCGGTACCGCAGATGCGGAATTCGCAGGCCTGGTGTTTTCGACCGAATTTGTGATCGTGGTTGATCGACAGTGCACAGCGCACGGTGTCGCCATAGTCGAGGATCGCGCTGGTGCGCGTTTGCGCAACCTTGTGGCCGGGATGGCCGAGTGTCTTGGCGTGAACCCCCTTGGGGTCGCCGAGCAATTGCCGGATCAGGTCGAGATAATGGATCGAATGCATGGCGATCTCGACGCGCGGCGCCTGCAGCAGGAATTCCCAGAGCTGCCAGGGTGTCGCCAGCGCCAGCCATGCGTCGAAATCGACCACGTCGCCCAGCCAGCCCTTGGCGATCGCATCCCTGAGCGCCAGCATCATCGGCGCGAAGCGCAGCTGGAAATTCACCGCCGCCTTCAGATCTTTGGAGCGGCAGATTTCAAGGATCTCGGTCGCCTCGGCGAGATTGCTGCCCATCGGCTTCTGGATCAGCGCTACCGCACCATCGCGCAGCGCCCTGAGCACGCCGGCGTGGTGAGCCGGGGGCGTCGCCAGATCGAAGACGGCGCCCTTGATTGACGCAGCTTCCTCGACCGACCGGTAAGCGGTGACGCCCCATCTCTGCGCCAGTTTTTCCGCCTTGGCCAGGTCGGGGTCGAACAGCCCGGCAACCGGGAAGCCGGCTTTCCCATAGGCCGGGAAATGCGCATCGCCGACGATCGAGCCGGCGCCGAAAATCACGATCGGCCGGGGCTTTGACGGCTGTGCCCAGGCCTGGGAAAGCGAGGCAGGATCGAAAATGTCATCAGTCATAATGGAAGACTTCGTCCATCGACGCCCACCACTCGCCCTCCTTGCGGGTCGGCAGCGGCTCCTGGCATGTCATGCAGAGCGCCCACCATTCCTGCGTCGTGGGATCGGCGGCCATCTTCGCGATGTCGGCGGCATAGTCGGTGCCGTGGTACTCGAAGGTGCTGAACAAAAGGTGCTCCGGCTCCCTCAGATAGATCGAATAATTCTTGATATTGCAGGCGGAAATCATCTTGAGGACGTCCGGCCACACAGCAGCGTGAAGCCGCACATACTCGGCGACTTTCTCCGGCTTGAGGCCGAGCACCATTCCCATTCGCTGCATGTCCGCCTCCTATTTTTCTATCGCCATGGTGAATTCCGCGATGCTCTTCGCCTTGATCGCATCCCAGTCCCAGTCGATGCCGATGCCGGGTTCGTCCGGTGCCAATGCGTGCCCGTCCTCGATACGCATTTTCTTGCCGGTCAGCTCGTCGAGCTGGGGAATATACTCGACATATCTGCCGTTCTGAACGGCGCATGTCAGGCTGACATGCAATTCCATCAGGAAATGCGGGCAGACCGGTATGTCGAACGCCTCGGCTGCATGCGCCACCTTCAGCCACGGCGTGATGCCGCCGATGCGGCCGACATCGACCTGCACGATCGAACACGCGCCCTTTTGCATATATTCGCGGAAATGCCGGATCGAATAGAGCGACTCGCCGATGGCGATCGGCGTCGATGTGGCACTCGACAGCCGTACATGGCCGTCAATGTCGTCGGCCGGCAACGGCTCCTCGATCCAGGCGAGGTCGAGTTCACGCAGGCGTTCGGCCCGGCGGATCGCCTCGTCGACAGAAAAGCCCTGGTTGCAGTCGGTCATGATCTCGTAGGAGTCTCCAACCGCCCGGCGCACCGCCGTCAGCCGGGCAAGATCCTCGGAGCCGTGCGGCTTGCCGATCTTGACCTTCGAGCCGCGAAACCCCTTGGCCTTGGCGGCCAGCGCATCCGCGACCAGCGCCTCGGTTTCGATATGCAGCCAGCCGCCTTCGGTCGTGTAGAGCGGGCAGCGGTCCTTGGCGCCGCCGGCAAGCTTCCACAGCGGCAGCCTCTGTTTCTTGGCCCGCAGGTCCCAAAGGGCAGTATCGATGGCCGCCAGCGCGATTGCCGTGATCGCGCCGATCGTCGTGGCATGGGTGGCGAACTCCAGCTCGTGCCAGATCGCCTCGATCATGTCGGCGTCGCGGCCGATCAGCCGCGGCGCAAGGTGGTCGGCCAGCAGCCGCATCACCGAGGAGCCGCCCGTGCCGATCGTATAGCTGTAGCCGGTGCCGACCGCGCCGTCGGCGTCGGTGATGGTGACGATCGGTGTTTCCTGGCTGACAAAACTCTGGATGGCATCGGTGCGCTTGACCTTCGGCACCAGGTCGACCATCCGCAGTTCGATTTTCTCGATCTTTGCCATGATTTTAACCTCGCAATGTCCTGCCTGTTTCGGCGGAAAACAGATGGGCCTGCGACAGGTCCAGGCTCATCTTGACCCGGTCGCCGGCTTTCAGCGGCTTTGGATTGAGCATCCGCGATACCCAGTCGCTGCCGTTGAATTCGGCGAACACCAGCGTCTCGTTGCCGAGCGGCTCGGTGACGGTCACCGGCAACTCCACCTGGTGGACGTCGACGTCTTCGCCGGAGCTGATGCCATGCCCGGTCGGATAGATGTCGTCGGGCCTGAGGCCGAACACGACTTTGTCGCCGGCCTCGATATTGGCCTTGAACTGGCTGGGCAAAGGCAGCCTCTCGCCGCTGGCGAACAGCAACTGTCCGTCGTCGACAACCGCCTCATGCAGATTCATCGGCGGCGAGCCGATGAAGCCGGCGACGAACCGTGTCTGCGGCCGGCGGAAGACCTCGTCGGGTGTGCCGACCTGCTCGATGAACCCGTCACGCATGATAACGATACGGTCCGCCAATGTCATCGCTTCGACCTGGTCGTGGGTGACGTAGATCACTGTCGACTTGACCTTGGCGTGCAGCTTCTTGATCTCGGTGCGCATCTGCGTCCGAAGCTTGGCGTCGAGATTGGAAAGCGGCTCGTCGAACAGGAAGACGTCGGGATCGCGCACGATGGCGCGGCCCATGGCGACGCGCTGGCGCTGTCCGCCGGACAGCTGCGACGGCCGGCGGTCGAGCAATTGGTCGAGGCCGAGAATGCCGGACGCTTCGGCGACGCGACGGTCCATTTCTTCTTTCGCGGCGCCCGCTATCTTGAGCGAGAAGCCGAGGTTTTCGCGCACGGTCATATGCGGGTAGAGCGCGTAGGACTGGAACACCATCGAGATGTTGCGCGAGCGCGGCGGCAGATCGTTGACCATGCGGCCGCCGATCTCGATGATCCCGTCGCTGATCGCCTCGAGGCCGGCGATCATGCGCAGGGTTGTCGACTTGCCGCAGCCGGACGGCCCGACCAGCGCGATGAACTCGCGGTCGGCGACCTCTAGATCGATGCCGTGCACCACCGCCACCGGGCCGTAGCTTTTGGTGAGGTTCTTGAGCGATACGGTTGCCATGTCAGCCTTTCACCGCGCCGGAAGTGAGGCCGCCGACGAGGTGTTTCTGGACGATGAAGGTAAGCGTGAGCGCCGGTATGACCATGACCACGGCGAGCGCGCACATGCCGCGCCAGTCGATGGTGAATTCGGCCGTATAGTCGAGCAGGCCGACCGGCAGGGTCTTGGAGTTGATCGAGCGCGTCAGCTGCGAGGCGAGCGCGAACTCGTTCCAGGAGGTGAGGAAGGCAAAGATGCCGGCCGAGGCGATGCCGGGCCCGGCGAGTGGAAACTCGACCTGCCAGAAGGCCTGCCAGCGCGTGCAGCCGTCGATCTGCGCGGCTTCGGCGAGATCTTTCGGCACTTGGCGGAAAAAGCCGTCGATCAGCCAGACGGTGAACGGCACGTTGAGCGCGACATAGACCAGGATCAGCCCGAAATGCGTGTCGATGATGCCGAGCCGCGCAAAGACGAAGAACAGCGGCAGCGACAGCGCGATGCCGGGCACCGTGCGCGTCAGCATCAGGCCGAGGAACATCGCCGATTTGGCGCGAAAGCGGTAGCGCGCAAAGGCGTAGCCGCCGGCCATGCCGATGACGATGGCGATCACCGTCGAGGTCACCGAGATGATCAGCGAATTGCGGAAGTAGTCGAGCACCGGAATGCCGCCCTGGCCGACGCCGCTGAACATGGCGATGTAGGCGTCGAGCGAGAGTTGCTGCGGGATCCACACCGGCGGCTTGGCCATGATTTCGACGGTCGGCCGCAGCGACGACAGCACGATCCAGATGCCGGGCAGGCAGATGACCAGCATGGCCAGGAACAGTCCGATGCCGTGAACGATACCGAGCGCTTTGTTGCCGACGCGATGCAGGCTGTTTTGGTCCATCCTCACCACTCCGCCGCGATCTGCGTGCGCGCCGCGGCGAGCTTGCGGTAGAAATAGACGGTGAACAGGATCGACAGCAGGATCGAGAAATAGGCCATGGCATTGGCCATTCCCATCCTGGCGTCGCTGTAGGCGGTGCGGGCGACCAGCGTCCAGACCAGTTCAGTGCGGCCGGCGGGGCCGCCGTCGGTCATGATCTTGACGATGTCGTAGGCGCGCGCGACGTCAAGCGAGCGGATGGTCATGGCGATAAAGGCAAACGGCATAATGAACGGCCAGGTGACATAGCGGAATGTCTGCCACGGCGTGCAGCCGTCGACGCGGGCCGCCTCGACCGGTTCGCGCGGCATCGCCAGCAGCCCGGCCAGGATCAGGATCGCGAACACCGAGGTCGACGACCAGATCTCGGCGATCAGGATGGCGATGAAGGCGAGATTGCCGTCAATCAGCCACGGGATGGCGCGATCGGTCAGGCCGAGCCCCTGCAGGGCGTTGTTCACCAGGCCGATATTGTCATTGAACATGAATTTGAACTGGAAGCCGACGAGGATCGGCGAAAACATCATCGGAAACATCATGATGGTGCGCAGGATCCGCTGGCCGCGCGATGCCTTCTCCACCAGCAGGGCCAGCCCGAGCCCGATCAGCATTTCCAGGTTGAGCGCGACGGTCAGCAGCACCACGGTGCGGGCAAAGGCGACCCAGAAAGCGCGGCTGGTCAGGATGGTGACGTAGTTGCGCGCGCCGATGAAGACCCAGAACGTCTCCGGCCTGGTCAGCCGGAACGGCGTGAAGCTGGAATAGAGCGAAAGCAGCAGCGGCACCACCACCACCGCCGCCAGCACGATCACCGCCGGCAGCAGGAGCAGCAATGGCGGCGAAGGTCTCCAGCCTTTCATGGCGATCCGGTTCTGGTTGGTGCCCGGACACCGAAGGCCGCCATCGGCGAGCTGGGATCAAGACAAAGCGTGTTGCGCATGGTTCGTAAAAAGTTCGGGGGCGCCGCTCTTCGATGAGCGCGGCGCCCCCCTTGGGAGAATGGTCAAAGCTTGCCGGCGTCCTGGAGGATCTGGGTGGCCTTGGCGGCAGCGTCGTCCAGCGCCTGCTTGGAGGTCTTGTCGCCCAGGATGGCGGCCTGCAATTCGGGATAGACGGCGTTGGAGATTTCGATCCATTCAGGTGTCTGCGGCACGGCAAAAGCGTGCTTTGCCTCTTCCTGGAAAGCCGCCAGCACTTCCTTCTTGTAAGGATCGCTGGCCGCCTGCTGGATGTCCCAGTCCCACACCGCCGTGCGGGTCGGCAGTGGGCCGCTTGCCGCCTCGAGCTTCTGGCTGTCCTCATTGGTCAGGAACCAGACCAGCGACGCCGCGGCTTCCTTGCTGGCGCAGTTTTCGGTGACCGAAAATCCGTGGTGCCCCGACCAGCCCGTGCGAATGCCTGCCGATCCCTTCGGCGCCACCTTCACGCCGACATTGCCGGCGACCTTCGATGACTTCGGATCGTTGAAGAAGCCTGCCCAGCCCGGCCAGTCGAGGTTGATGGCGACGGTGCCCGAGGCAAAGCCCTGGCCGAGATCGTCCCACAGATAGTTGGTGGTGCCGGCCGGCACCGCCTTGGCCTTGTAGAGATTGACGAACCAGTCGAGCGCGTGCACGCCGGCTTCCGAGTTGAAGGCCGGCTTGCCATCCTTGTCGAGGTATTCGCCGCCGTCGGCGATGAGCATCTCGTAAAAGCGGCCGTTGATCGCCTCTTCCTTGCCGGCGAACTGGGTACCGTAGAAATCGGGCGGGCTGGCGAAGAATTCCGCCTGCTGGGCGACCTCGTCCCAGGTGTCGGGCGGTGTCAGTTCCTTGCCGTACTTGGCCTTGTAGGCGGCCTTCTTGGCTTCGTCCTGGTAGAGGCCCTTCTGGTAGTAGAGCGCCGAGACGTCGAACTGCGCGCGCGGCAGCATCACCAGCTTGTCGTCGAGCGTCGAAGCCTTGATCGTCGACGGCACGAAGGCGTCGATCTCCTCCTTCGGCAGCAGCTTGTTGAGGTCGGTGTAGATATCAGGATATTGCGGCGCGAAGGACGAGTGGTTGGACCCAACGCACCAGTTGATGCTGCCGGAGGCGATGTCCGACTTGATTTCCTTGTCGAGCTCGAAGTGGTTTTTCTTCGAGATCACGTTGACCTTGGCGCCGGTCAGTTTTTCCCATTCGCCGATGCGTGCGTACAGCCCTTCATATTGCTGGCCGCCGATCAGCTTGGCGTCGATGGTGACGCCGTCGAATTTGCCGGGCAGGTCGGCAGCAAGGGCACTCGCACCCAGTGCGAGCAGCGTTACGCCGGCCGACAGGCCGCAAAACAGTTTCGTCATTGTATCCTCCCAAGAGTCTGCGTCGATCCATAGCGAGGGCTGATCGGCAGCTTCATTCATATACAAACAAAACATTTATAGGATCGTCAAGCCGAAAGTTCTTCCGGAAGCAATGCCGTTATGCGTATATGAAAGGTGAAATTCACTGGAGAAGCCCAATGGCAGAGGACGAGGAAGACGACCGCTATCGAGCCCCGGCGTTAGACAAGGGGCTCGACATTCTCGAGCTGCTGGCCGGCGTCGACGGCGGCCTGACGCAGGCGGAAATCGCCAAGAAGCTCGACCGCAGCCCGAACGAGTTCTACCGCATGCTGGACCGGCTGGTGCGGCGCGGCTACGTCACGCGGCCGGATGGCGACCGTTACTCGCTGACACTCAAGCTGTTTGGCCTGGCGCAGCTGCACGCGCCGGTGCGCCGGCTGGTTTCCTATGCGACGCCGCTGATGCGCGAGCTGGCCGAAACCTCGCAGCAGGCAAACCAGCTCGTCGTCTTCGATCGCGGCTCCGCCGTGGTGATTGCCCAGCAGGAAGCGCCGGATTACTGGGGCATCTCCATCCGCGTCGGCTCGCATATCAGCCTGTTCGACACCGGCTCCGGCCATGTGCTGCTGGCGTTCCGCCCGCCGGAAGAGCGGCAGATGATGATCTCAGAACATCTGCGCAGCACCGACAAGCCACCGCAATCGCCGGAGTTCTTTGCCCGCCTCGACCAGATCCGGGAACGCGGCTACGAGATGATGGCATCGATGCAGACCGCCGGTGTCTTCAACCTGTCGACACCGGTTCTCGGCTCGGACGGCAGGGCGACCGCCGCGCTGTCGATCCCCTACATAACCCTGGTCAACGCACCCAAGGCGCCCGACATCACCAGGACCATAGAGCTGCTGCTGGCAGCGACCGAAAAGCTGTCGCAACTGGCGGGATCGACCGTCAAGCAATCGAGATGAATTCTTATTTGAATGAAGAATTTCTCCGTGAGATGATCTCGAAGTCGCCAAGGAGGAGCGCCACCATGATCTTCGACACCCATCTGCACCTGATCGACCAGTCCGCGCTGCGCTATCCCTGGCTGGCCGGCGTGCCGGCGCTCAACCGCGATTTCTCCTACGACGAATATGCAGTCCAGGCCCGCCGCGCCGGCATCGAGGGCGCGTTGCACATGGAGGTCGATGTCGATCCTGCCGACATCGAGGCCGAAACCGGCCATGTCAAAGCGCTCTCGCAGCAAAAGGGCAGTTTGCTGAGGGGAGCGATTGCCTCCTGCCGTCCGGAAGAGCCAGGCTTTGCCGCCTATCTCGAGCGCCAGCGCGCCGATCCTTTCGTCAAGGGCTTTCGCCGCGTGCTCCACGTCATGCCGGACGAGCTGTCGGAAGGCGCGCTGTTTCGTGAAAACATCAAGCGGCTTGCCGGCACCGGCCTGACCTTCGACCTTGTCGTTCTGCCGCACCAGATCCCCAAGGCGATTGCACTCGCCGACCTCGCGCCGGACGTGCAGTTCGTGCTCGACCATTGTGGCGTGCCCGACATCAAGGGTGGTGCCGAGCACCCCTGGCGCGAGCACATGGCGGAGATCGCACGGCGCCCCAACGTCGTCGGCAAAATTTCCGGTGTGGTCGCCTATGCGGATGCCGGATCCTGGACTGTCGAAACGCTGCTTCCCTATGTCGAGCACACCATCGAATGCTTCGGCTGGGATCGCGTCGTCTGGGGCAGCGATTGGCCGGTGTGCACGCTTGGCGGTGGGCTTGCGACCTGGATTGCGGCAACGCACGCGCTGCTTGCCGGCACCAGCACCGATGAACGGCAGCAACTGCTGTCCGGCAACGCCAAGCGGCTGTGGAGTTTGTAGAGCATTTTGCAGCCAAGTGGAATCACTTGGCGTCGCACAAATGCGGCTAAAACGAATAGGTGGCCTCAGATCGTCGCCGACACGTGCCGCTCGCGACCGTAGAGCGAAACCAGGAGCACGATGACCAGGCCAAGTGCCGCCTGCACCGTCGAGGGCCGGAAGCCGAGGCCGATCAGCAGCGTGTTGATCTCCGTCAGCACCAGGACGCCGGCAACGGTGCCGAAATAGCTGCCGCGGCCGCCGACAAGGGCGGCGCCGCCGACCACCACTGCCGCGATCGTCTGGAACAGATAGGGCTGGCCGACATCGCCATAGGCCGAACCGGTGAAGCCGAGCAGCAGCACGCCGGCCGCGGCGGCGAAGAAGGCGCTCGCGGCATAGGTCACGGTCCACATGCGGACTGGATCGATCAGCGCCAGCGGCGCAGCACCTGGATTGCTGCCTAGGGCGTAGAGACGGCGGCCGTATGGCGTGCGCGCCAGCACCAGCGCCACCAGCAAGGTCAGCACCGCGACGCATGGCACCAGCCCCGGCACCGGCAGCGGTCCGACCGAACCGCCGATCGAAACGAAGGCGGAAACCGCGGCAGGCGCCGATCCGGATGGAAAGCCACCGGTCCACAACAGGACGGCACCTTGCACGATCATGCCAGTGCCGAGCGTGACGATCAGCGGGTGGATATCGAGCCCACGCGAGATCAGGCCGTTCAGCGCCCCGATCAGTATGGCGAGCGCGACGACGACTGCGCAGACAAGAGCAAAATTCCAGCCGACGCCGTAGAGCTGCGCGGCAACGACATTGGCAAAGCCGATGA
Source organism: Mesorhizobium sp. M0040 (assembly GCF_040323505.1). Lineage (NCBI taxonomy): Bacteria > Pseudomonadati > Pseudomonadota > Alphaproteobacteria > Hyphomicrobiales > Phyllobacteriaceae > Mesorhizobium > Mesorhizobium sp. M0040. The sequence continues at coordinate 190,744 of NZ_JAMYVA010000007.1, read as the reverse complement.
TGAAGGGGATCGACAGATCGATACCGCCCAGGATTACGACGAGGGTCTGGCCGATCGATGCCACCGCCAGCAGCGAGGCGATCACCAGCAGCGCCCGGATGGCGAACGGCTGGGAGTAGCCCGGGATGAGCAAGGTGCCAAGGAGATGCAAGGCGACAGCGACCGCAAAGGCACCGGCGACACGGGCATTGGTGGACTGGAACCAGTTCCGGCTCATGCGTCTCAGCCTTTCCCTCCCGAGAGCCGCTCCTGCAGCGCCGTCATGATGACGGCCACAACCAGGATCGCGCCATAGGCGATCTGCAGCACATAGGTGGAGACGTTGAAGGCGGTCAGCACGCTCTGCAGCAGGAAGATGTCGACAGCGCCGATGGCGGCGCCGGCGAGCCCGCCGCGCCCGCCGGCAAGGCTGACGCCGCCGAGCGCCACCGCGGCAATCGCGATCAGCGTGTAGGTTGGCCCGATATTAGGGTCGGCCGAACCGATCAGCGCGGTCAGCATGAGGCCGGCACAGGCGGCAAGTATACCGGTCATGACATAGGCTATGAAACGTACTTTCGTCACCGGAATGCCGGCCGTGTAGGCGGCGCGGTCGTCGCTGCCCACCACCATCAGCTGGTCGTAATAAGGCGTCTGCCGCACCAGCCACCAGAACAGCAAGATCAGCGCCAGCGGCAGCGCCGACCAGGGTCCGGCCATTGCCTTCAGCCAGCCCGGCGCCGGCCCGATCGGCGCCGGCAGGATGGTCAGCGTCATGCCGGTGAGGATCAGATAGGTGCCGAGCGTTGCGACGATCGGCTGGATGCGGACGATGGTCGCCAGAAAGCCGTTGGCGGCGCCGACGATCGCGCCGATCAGAAGCGCCGCCGGCACGATGACCAGCGGCGAAGATATGCCAAGCCTGAGGAACAGCACCTGGATCACCATCGCATTGACGAAGCCCATCAATGGCCCGACGGAAATGTCGATGCCGCCGCGCCCGGCGAGGATCACTGGAGCCGAGGCGAGCGCTGTGCCGATCAGCGGCGCGGCGAGCCCGATCAGCGCGCCCCAGGCGGCAGGATGGAAGCGCGCCGGATTGAGCAGCAGATTGACCGCGATCAGGATCACCAACAGCACTGCCGCAAAGCCGGCGCCGCGCCATCGCGCCGCCATGCGCCGCAACCCGCTCATGCCGCGCGCCCGAACATGGCGGCGATCACCGTATCGCTTTTCATCTCGTCTCCGGTGATTTCAGCCGCCACCTGCTGTTCGCGGAACACCAGCACGCGATGGCAAAGCAGCAGGATCTCCTCGATCTCGCTCGATAGGATGACCAGAGCCATGCCGTCCGCCGCCAGTCCACGAAACACATCGTAGAGGACATGGCGCGTCGCCACGTCGACACCGCGCGTCGGATCATTGAGGAGCAGGATCGCCGGTTCCAGCGCCAATGCGCGGGCCAGCAGCACCTTCTGCTGGTTGCCGCCGGAAAGCGTGGTGATCGGGGCGTCCGGCCGTGGCGCGATGATCGACAGTCTGTCCCGATAGCGTTCATAGCGCTGCCGCCGCGCGGCGAAGCTGAGCAGACCGAAACGCATATCGCGCGACAGCGTCGAGACGGCAAAATTGTCGAGCACCGATTGGGTCGGAAAAATGCCGGTGGTGCGCCGGTCGCGCGGCAAATAGGCGATGCCGCCGGCGACCGCCTTGCGGAAATTGGTGATCGCGCGCGCTCCGGTTGGCGCCTCGACGGTCACCTCGCCGCCAGCCGGGCGTTCCAGGCCGGCCAGCACTTTCAGGAACCGTTCCTGTCCATGGCCGTCGAGGCCGGCAAGGCCGACGATCTCGCCCGGCGCAATGGTTTGCGTCATGGGGCTTGCGCCCGGCGCGATCACCAGGCCGCGCACCGAAAGGCTGGCGCGATCAGCCATGCGCCAGCTCCGCCGCCGTGCGTGGCGCCATTGCCTTGAGAAGTTCGGATGCGGTGGACGTGCCGCGTTCCTCAGTCGTGACCACGCTGCCGCCGCGCAGCACGGAAATCCGGTCCGAAAGCGACATCACCTCGTCCATGCGGTGGGTGATGAACAGGATCAGGCAGCCTTCCGAGGCAAGCTTGCGCATCATGGCAAAGACCGCCTCGCGATCGGCAAAGTCGAGCGCCGCCGTAACCTCGTCAAGGATGAGAATGCGCGGGCTGCGGACCACAGCGCGGGCGAGCACTACCAATTGCTGAACCGCAAGCGGCAATTGCCCGGCCAACTGGTCGAGCGGGATCTCGGTCACCGCGAAGCGCTTCAGCACCGCTTGTGCGCGCTGCCGCCGCTCGGCGCGCGGCACGGTGCGCGTCAGCAAGCCGTCGAGGCCGAGCAGGATGTTGTCGGTCACCGAACGGTCAGGCGCGATCAGCACTTCCTGGAACACGGTGGCCAACCCGGCGGTCTGGAACGCCGCCGGCGAGAGGCCGGTAAAGGGCACTCCGTCGAGCAGGATCGCGCCGCTGTCCGGCTGGACGATCCCCGACAGCAGCTTGACCAGGGTGCTCTTGCCCGAACCGTTCTCGCCCAGGATGGTGTGGATCGTGCCGGCGCGGAATGCGATGGAGGCATTGGCCAGCGCAATCGTTTCGCCGTAGCGTTTCGAGATGGCCTGGACTTCCAGCATGAGCAATCCTGATCGAGAAAGCCGGCACCGCCCGTGCGGAGCCGGCCTTCGTATCCTACTTGGCGCAGGCGTCCGGCACCTTCGAATAATCCCAGCCCTTGGTCGGTGCCGGATTGGCGAAGTAGGCATCGAGCCATTCCTCCGGCATCGGATCCTTCGGCGGGACCGGGAAGATCGAGACGGCGTCCGGCGTCATGCAGTCCTTGTACCAGGCGCCGAGGTCGGCATTGTGGACCGGCGGAATCGGGATCAGCAGCGTGTTGAGCTTGGGCTTCTGCCCATCGAGCATGCGCACGCCGACACGAAACAGCGTCTCGGCCGTCCAGTGCGGCAGAACCGCATGGCCTTCGAAGCGGTATTTGTCGGGATTGGCCTTCCAGTAGCCGAGCGCATCGCCGGTGATCGAGCCGGTGATCAGCGGGGCAGGGCGGCCGGCCTCGGCAAAGGCCTCGGCGACGACGCGGCTTTCGCTGCCCGTCGTCCACACTGCATCGATCGGCGCCGGATTGGTGGCGATCGCCTGCAGCACCGCCGTCTTGGTAGCGTTGGCCGTCCAGTTGCCGTTGACGCTGCGCGAGACCTTGAGCTTTGAATTTTCGGCCAGCGCCTTGTCGGCGCCCTGGCGCTCCTGCACGACGATCGGGTGACCGGCAATGCCTTCGACCAGAAGCACGCTGCCGCCGTCCGGCATTGCTTTGCCGATCGCGGTCATCATGTCGTAGCCCCAGCGCGCATAGTTGGAATCGACATTGATCGCATTCGGGCTGGTCACCGACCCAGCTGCCGTGATGAAGGGGATGCCGGCTTTGGCTGCGGCATCGATGGCATCGTCCAGCGCCGTCGCCGAGCCGGGGATCGAGGTGATGATCGAGCATTTCTTGTCGATGAAGGCGCGGATCTGGTTGATCTGCTGACTGGCGTCATTGTTGGAATCCGACACTTCGAAGCTCGCCACGGTGCCGTCGGCGATCAGGCCGTCGACCAGCCGCTTCAACTCCTTGGTCACGGTGACGCGCCACGGATTGCCCTGGTAGGACTCTGAGTGGCACCATTTCCACGGCTTTGGCGGCGGCGTGAAATTATCCCAGGCCGACGGCAGCACCTTTTGCGGCGCGCCGTCATATTGTGCCTTCAGTTCGGTCGGCAATCCAGCAATCACGCCCGAAACGTCTTGAGCGCAGGCTATGGTCGTGACCGATGCAAGTGCGGTTGCGGCCATAAGGCCGCGGATCAGGCTGTTCATGTTCTCCTCCGTTCGGTTGTTCAGGCTCCTCCGCCGGCAACGCCGGACACCTGCGTCGAAAGGCTCTCCCGAAACAGGCGATTGAGATCGGCAACGACGCGAGCGGCATTGTGCCTTTCGCTCAGGCCGACATTGATGCGATCGGACGCCGCCTGCTGGAAGGCCATGTAGCCATCATGCCGCGGCCTCACCCAGGCACCTTCGAGCGTGGCCCGGGTGTCCTTGTAGAAATTGCCGGCGGCGGCATTGACGGCGGCATCCGCCCAGGCCGCGGCGTGGCCGGGCTGGCCGCCGGCCGAGGCGTAGGGGCCACGCTGCACGTCGCCGCTGGCGATCCAGTAGGCGAAGTCGATTGCTTCCTGTCCGGCCTTCGAGAAGGCCGACACGGCGATGCCGGTCCCGCCGAGCGCCGAGCCTTTGGGGCCGGCATTGCCAGCGGCCGGGATATCCGCGAAAGCCAGGCGGTTGGGTCGAAACCCGGCGATGGCATAGGAGACATAGCCATAGATCAGCGGCGCGCAGGCGATCCGCGAGCCGGATCCGGCCATTTGCTCCAGAACCGCGATCGGATCCATGCCAAGACAGGCCGGGTCGACGAGGGCTGCGATCTCGCGCATCATCTCGAAGACCTGCTTGCCCGCTGCCGGATCCACATGGTCGCCAGGGCCTTCACCGGCGGGCCGGCCGAGATTGCCGGCAAGCGTGTAGAACACCATCAGCGAATGCGGCGGCCTGAGCGGCAACAGCACGTGGCCTTGCCGCGCCAGATCGAGGGCATCGGCCCAGCTCGCCGGCGCAGCCGAAAGCATGTCGGGCCGCCATGCCTGCACCTGGCTGGCCGCGTCGATCGGAAACGCCCACTGCCGGCCTTGCCAGTTGTAGCTCGGAAAGGACCGGCCGACACTGCCCGCCGCAAGTGCTGCACGTTCGGCTTCCCGGCCGGCGACATCGAGCGGCGCCAGGCAATTCTCGGCGGTGATCTGGCCGACATGCGGATGGTCGACGACGATCAGGTCGTAGGCACGGGCCAGTTCCTCGACCGGGAAGGATTCGAAATCCTGCAGCGAGCGCTTGTCCCATTCAACGGCGATGCCAGTTTGTTGCTTCCACAGTCTCGAACAGGCGACCATCGGGTCATAGCCGCGCGGATGGCTCCAGGTCATGCCTTTGAGCGTGACGTCGCTCACAGCCCGAACTCCGCGCGGATTTTTGCGCTGTGCTCGCCGATGCGTGGCGCGGCCCGCTCGACCTTCGCGCGGATGCCGTCGATCCTGAGCGGCGAGCGCGTGGTGAGGATCGAAACGTCATCCTCGCGCGTCACCGCCTGCAGCATGTCGAGGACCTGGAAGCCTTCGCTGGCCATCATTTCCGGCCAGGTCAAAACCTTGGCGCACCAGATGTCGGCAGGCTCGAGAATGGCAAGCCATTCGTCGACCGTCTTCGTTGCGATCTTTTGCGCGATGATCGCCTTGATCTCGTCGCGGGCGGTGAACCAGGTCGACGGCTGGTCGCGATAGGGCGCAAGCTCCTCGAGCCCGAGGAGATCGGCGAGTTTCGAGATCGGCGTCATGGCGATCGCCAGATAGCCGCCCTTGGCCGGATAGACGCCGTAGGGCGCCGAGAGATAGGCGTGCGCGCTGCGGAAGCTCGACCGCCGCGGCAGCCGGCGCCCGTCATTGAGATGCGTGGTCAGCACCTCGAACTGGAAGTCGACCAGCGCTTCGAGCAGACTGGTCTCGACATGGCTGCCCTTGCCGGTCACGCCGCGCCGCACCAGTGCGGCGAGGATGCCTTGCGCGGCGGCGGAGCCCGCCAGCATGTCGGCGATCGCCAGGCCGAAGGGCACCGGCCCTTGGTCCTCGTCGCCGTTCAGCCACATCACGCCGGAGCGGGCCTGCGCCAGCAGATCCTGCCCGGGCCGCTTGACCCACGGGCCTTCCTCGCCATAGCCGCTGATCGAGGCATAGACCAGGCGCGGATTGATCTTGCGCACCGCCTCGCAATCGAAGCCCAGGCGTTCGATGACGCCGGGCCTGAAATTCTGGATCAGCACGTCGGCCTTGGCCAGCAGGCCGCGCAGCGCCGCAAGGTCGGCCTCGTCCTTCAAGTCGATGGCAAGGCTTTCCTTGGCGCGGTTGATCGCATGGAAAATGGTGGAATCGCCGCCGATCTCGGTGTCGCTGAGATAAAGCCGGCGCGACAGGTCGCCGCCGTCCGGCCGTTCGATCTTGATGACGCGAGCGCCGAGGTCGAGCAGTCGCAGCGAGCAGTAAGGCCCGGACAAGAACTGGCTCATATCGACAACGATGAGCCCGGTCAGCGGCAGTTCGGCAATGGCAGCCATTGCCTATTTCTCCGTCTTGCCGGCGAAATCGGCCGGATTGCGGTACTTCACCGTCTGCAGGTGCTCGCAATAAAGCACGAGCTCGCCTTCACCCTTGAAGACTTCATAGCTGGCGCGGATCAGCCCCATTTCCTTGTATTTTGGCTTCTTGTCGAGGTTGGAGCGGATCGAATAGATCGTGTCGCCTATGAACACCGGCTTGATGAAGCGCAATTTGTCGTAGCCATACGAAAAGGCGTTGATGCAATTGGTGGCGACGAGACCGAGCCCGGCCGAGAACACGAAGGCCCCTGCCACCAGCCGCTTGCCGAAAATGCCTTGCGTCTCGGCGAACATCTGGTCCTGCACGTATGGATGGATGTCGAGCACCAGCGTGTTGAAGAGATGGCTGTCGCCCTCGGCAATGGTCCGGCGCAGCGAGCGGATCTTCTGGCCGACCGGCCAGTCTTCATAGAACCAGTTCTCCGCGTTCCAGACGGGAAGGTCGGCGTGATCCCTAGGCATGTTGGCGGGGTGTGTCGATGCCACGCCCACGGTTGGCGCGAAACCGCTCATGACGACTTCCTCTGGGAGCGGGAATCGTCCATCAGGGCGCGCCGCAGACCAGCGAAATGCATGATCGATCCTCCCGTCAATCTTCTTTTGTGAATAGTATTTTCACATATGGGGTTGTGTTGCAAGCGAGTCTCGGCGAAATTTTGCCTGCTCCGTCGGGGCCAATGCCGGCGGAACAAGGGAGGAAGTGATGCAGAATGCCTGTCTGGTTTTCGTCGGCAGCCTCAATCGCGACGCCCCGTATTTTCAGGGCGCGCGCGGCATCGGGCTGGGTGTCTACAGTTTCGACGAACGGACGCTGCGGACGAAGAAACTGGCCGAGACGGGAGACATCGACAATCCCACCTTCCTGTCGGTGACGCCGGACGGCTCCCACATCTATGCCAACTCAGAAGTGTTCACCTGGCGCGAAGGGGTGGTCTCGGCCTACCGTTTCGACAGGCAGACCGCCACGCTGTCCTACATCAACAAGCAGCCGACGCTGGGCAGCATCACGGCGCACAACACCATCACGCGGGACCGGACGAAGCTGCTGGTCGCCAATTACGGCATGGGCGAGGGCGGTCCCGATCGCTCGGTCGTGGTCTATGGGTTGGGTGAGAATGGCGGCCTGACAGCGCCGTTGTCGAGCGTTGCCCATAGCGGGACCGGACCAGATCCTGCCCGCCAGGAGCGGCCGCATGCCCATAGCGTAACCGAGACGGTTGCCGGCGGCATGGCGATCGTCGCTGACCTCGGCATCGACCGGCTGGTGTCCTACCGCATCGGGCCAGACGGCAGCCTGACGAAGCTCGCCGAGTCGGCGCTTGCGCCAGGCGCGGGTCCGCGCCATCTCGCACTGCATCCGGGCGGTCGCTTCGTGTTCGTCATGAACGAGCTGGATTCGACGGTTGTCTCGCTTGCGCCGGACGAAGCATCAGGCAAGCTTACGGTGATCGACAGCAAGCCGGCCGTGCCGCCCGAGGCGCGCGACGGCAATCACTGCGCCGACATCCAGATCTCGCCTGACGGCCGCTTTCTCTACGGCTCCAACCGCGGCCATGACAGCATAGTGGTGTTTTCGATCGACCAGCAAACCGGCAGGCTTGCCCTTGTGGGCTATACGCCTTGCGGCGGCGCCACGCCGCGCAATCTGGCACTGACGCCCTCGGGCGGTCATCTGTTCTCGGCCAACCAGAATGCCGACCGCATCTCGATTTTCGCCCGTGATGCCGCAACCGGCCGGCTGACCGACACCGGCCGATCCATCGATATTGGCACGCCGATGTGCGTGAGGATCGTGCGTTGACGCGATCTCAGAACTCGAGCGCCTGCCTGAGTGCCGGGCCGCTCCTGACGCGCAGATCGAGGTCGGCCTCGATATGGTCGATGTGGTGCAGCATCAGCGCGCTGGCGCGTTCGGCATTGCCATTTTCCAGCGCCTCGAGGATCTGCGTGTGTTCGTTGTGGCCGCAGCTCGAGATGCCCGAGCGGCCATAGAGTGCGATCACCAGCGATGAACGAGCGACCAATTCCTCCATGAAGCGCTGCAGGATGACGTTTCCCGCGACCGACGCCAGAAGCAGGTGAAAATCCCCCGACGCCTTGATCTCCGATCGCCTTGCGTTCGGTCCGCGTTCGGCGATGAAACGGCCTTCTTCGTCGAGCTGGGCCTTGAACGCGGCGACATGCGCCGGCGTCATCCGTCCGGCGGCGGCAATCGCGATGCCTGGTTCGATGAGCCGGCGCGAAGCAAAAACCTGCCGCGCTTCCTCCGGCGACGGATTGGCGACGAAGGCGCCGCGATTGCGCTCGGTGCGCACCAATCCTTCGAAGGAAAGCATCTGCAGTGCCGCACGCGCCACGGTGCGGCTGACATCGAACAGCGTGCCGACTTCGCCTTCGGAAAGCTTTGTTCCCGGCGCCAGCCGGCGATCGACGATCGCGTCGCGCAACTGGTCGCGGATCGCCTGCGCGCGATCCTCGTTGGCGGCCTCGATAGCAGGGAAGGTCTGGTCGGCAATGTTCATGGCAGTGGTCCTGCGTTCTTCTACCCTGAATCGCATCGCTTGGACGAGAGACAAAGTGAATACAGAGATGAAAAAGATTGCATACGATCTTTGCGAAGATCGGCGGCAATCGCCTATAATTTGTGCATTGCACAAGGGCGACGTATCGGCAGCTATATAGAGGCGGCCCTGATTTCTTCGAGGATTCAGTCGGTTGGTGCGGCGGCGCGCAACTGGCACGCATGATGCTTTGGCTAATCCGACCAAAGGGGAAGCTGGATGTCCAAAGCCGCCGAAATCGACATTGTGTCCGTTTCGAAAGTCTATGGCGCGACGACTGCCGTCGAAGGCATCAGCCTGAAAATCCCTGCGGGAACCTATTGCTGCCTGCTCGGTCCGTCCGGCTGTGGCAAGACCTCGACGCTGCGCATGATCGCCGGGCACGAGAGCATATCGAGTGGCGACGTGCGTCTCGGCAACACAGTGGTCACCGACCTGCCGCCGGCCAGGCGCGGCACTGCCATGATGTTCCAGTCCTACGCACTGTTTCCGCATCTCGACCTGATCGACAATGTCGCCTTCAGCCTGAAGATGAAAGGCGTCGGCAAGGAGGAGCGCCGCGCCAAGGCACTCGACATGCTGAAGCTGATGCAAATGGAGGCCTATGCCAGCCGCCGCCCGGCGCAGCTTTCCGGCGGGCAGCAGCAGCGCGTTGCTCTTGCGCGCGCATTGATCACCGATCCCGAGGCGCTGTTGCTCGACGAACCGCTTTCGGCGCTCGATCCTTTCCTGAAGATCCGCATGCGAGCCGAACTGAAGAAGCTGCAGACGTCGCTCGGCATCACTTTCGTCCACGTCACCCACAGCCAGGAAGAGGCGATGGCGCTGGCCGACCTGATCGTGGTGATGAACGACGGCCGTATCGAGCAGGCGGCGCACCCTCGCACGGTGTTCGAGCGGCCGGCCACGGCCTTCGTCGCTCGTTTCATGGGCGACCACAATGTCATCTCCGGGCGCGTCGCCGGCAGTCGCGACGGCATGGTCGTTTTCGATGTGCCCGGCGGCGTCACGCTCGCCGCCAGCGGGCAGGGCAGGGAGACCGGGGAACCCATCGACATCGCCATTCGCACCGACCACGTGCGCATCGGCGAGCCGCCGGCAGCCGGGCTCGGCTTCACCGGCATCGTTTCAAACATCGAGTACCGCGGTTCGACCGTGAAGCTCTCGGTCAATGGCGCCGGCATCGAGGATTTCACGGTAATCGTCGACGACACCAGCTTCTTCGCCAGGCCGGTTGCCGTCGGCGACGCAGTGCCGATCGCCTGGGACGCCGAGGACGCGATCGTCCTTGGCCGTCTCGATTCCTGAAATCCAGCATAACCAACCAAAACAGGGGAACTGAACATGACCAACACCACCGACAAGAAGACTGGAATATCGCGACGTTCGCTGCTCAAGACAGGTGCCGCCGCCGTCGGTTTCGCCGCCGGTTCCGGCGCCATATCAGGCTTTCCGACCATCTGGGCGCAATCGAACATCACCCTGCGCCAGTTCGGCACCGGCGTATCCAACCTCAATGCCATCGCCGACAAGTGCAAGGCCGACCTTGGCATCACGCTGGAGATGACAGCAACCGATTCCGACGCCGCCGCGCAGCGCGCCGTGACGCAGCCCGACAGCTACGACATCGCCGACATCGAATACTGGATCTGCAAGAAGGTGTTCCCGACAGGCGTCCTGCAGCCGATGGATGTCACCAAGCTGAAATATTACGACGAGCTGGTGCCGCTGTTCAAAACCGGCAAGCTGACGCCCGACAGCGTCATTGCCCAGGGCACCGCACCGCATACGGTCGGTTACGTCGAGGCCCAGGACAGCAAGGTTTTCGCCAAGGCGCCGACCAATTGGTTCACCATGGTGCCGACGATCTACAATGCCGATACGCTCGGCATCCGCCCCGACCTCGTCGGCCGCGATATCACCACCTGGGCCGACATCATGGATCCGGCCTTCAAGGGCAAGACCGCCATCCTCAACATCCCATCGATCGGCATCATGGATGCGGCGATGATCATGGAGGCAACGGGCAACATCAAATACGCCGACAAGGGCAACATGACCAAGGAGGAGATCGACAAGACGATCGACTTCCTGATCAAGGCCAAGCAAGCCGGCCAGTTCCGCGCCTTCTGGAAATCCTTCGACGAGAGCGTCAACCTGATGGCTTCAGGCGAAGTGGTCATCCAGTCGATGTGGTCGCCGGCCGTGGCCGCGGTCCGCTCCAAGGGCATCGCGTGCCGGTTCCAGCCGCTCAAGGAAGGCTACCGGTCCTGGGGTGGCGGGCTTGGCCTGGCAGCCCATCTCTCCGGCGCCGAACTCGATGCCGCCTATGAATACATCAACTGGTACACGTCCGGCTGGGTTGGCGGCTATCTCAACCGCCAAGGCTATTACTCGGCCAACATGGTGTCGGCCAAGAAGTTCATGTCCGAGGACGAGTGGGGCTACTGGATCGAAGGCAAGCCGGCAAAGGGCGATATCCTGTCGCCGGACGGCAAGGTCATGGAAAAGGCTGGCGCCGTGCGTGACGGCGGCTCTTTCGAAGAGCGCATGGGCAAGGTCGCCTGCTGGAACTCGGTCATGGACGAGGACCGCTACATGGTGAAGCGCTGGAACGAGTTCATCGCTGCGTAGGTACAACGTCTTCCCCTTCTCCCCTTGTGGGAGAAGGTGGATTGGCGCGCAGCGCCAAGACGGTTGAGGGGTGCTGGCCGGAGCGCTGTTGGTGCCAAGCTGGAACACCCCTCATCCGACCGAGCTTCGCTCGGCCACCTTCTCCCACAGGGGGAGAAGGAAAGGCGGCTTCGCCGCATCGCTGACTTATACCGAGATGTTCATGACAGTCACGCTCGAACGCCCCGCCACCGCCGCCGCCAAACCCGCCAGACGCCGCCGGCTCTCGATCGGCGCCCTCGTCCCCTATCTCCAGGCAACACCACTTGCCCTGATCCTCGGCGCGTTCCTCCTGCTGCCAATTCTGATGATCGCCGTGGTCTCATTCTGGGATTACGATTTCGCGGCGATGTATCCGGATTTCCTGACCACCAATTATTCCGACACGCTCGGCTCCTGGGTCACCTGGAAAACCTACCTGAACACGCTGAAATACGCCGCCATCGTCTGGGCGCTGACGCTGTTCATCGGTTTCTGGGTCGCCTATTTCCTTGCCTTCCATATCAGGACCGCGGCCATGCAGATGGTGCTGTTCCTTGTCTGCACGGTGCCGTTCCTGACCTCCAACATCATCCGCATGATCTCGTGGATTCCGGTGCTTGGCCGCAATGGCCTGGTCAACTCGACGCTGGTGCAAATGGGGCTGATCCCGAAGCCGATCGAATGGCTGCTCTATTCCGAATTCGCCGTGGTGCTGGCCATGGTGCATCTCTATACGCTATTCATGGTGACGCCGATCTTCAACACGCTGATGCGCATCGACAAGTCGTTGATAGAAGCCGCGCGCGACGCCGGCGCTTCCGGCTGGCAGGTTCTGTGGAACGTCGTCATTCCGCTCGCCAAGCCCGGCATGGCGATCGGCACCATTTTCGTCGTCACCCTGGTGATGGCCGACTTCTCGACGGTGCAGGTGATGTCCGGCGGGCAGAGCGCCTCCGTCGCGCTGATGATGAAGAACCAGATGTCGCTGCTGCAATATCCGGCAGCCGCCGCCAACGCCGTCGTGCTCTTGGTGCTGGTGCTGCTGATGGTCGCGGGCATCCTGCGCATCGTCGACATCCGCAAGGAGCTGTGAGGCGATGAGCCAGGACAAGCGCACCCTCGAATTCCATGTGTTGGCGGCGTTCTTCGGTCTTTTCGTGTTGTTCCTCTACGGCCCGCTTTCGGCGATCCTGATCCTCTCTTTCCAGGGCGAGAACGGCGGTCTGACATTTCCGCTGAACGGCGTGTCGCTGCACTGGTTCGCCAATTTGTTCGAGCGCCAGGCGGTCGGCGACTTCGGCGGCAGCTTCAAACGCTCGCTCGTCCTTGGCCTGATGGTGATGGTCGTCACTGTCGCCGTGTCGCTGCTCGCCGGCCTGGCCTTCCGGCAGAAATTTCGCGGCGCAACCGCACTGTTCTATCTGGCCGTCGCCAGCCTGGTCGTGCCGTCGATCATCATCAGTCTCGGCATCGGCGTCGTCTTTCAGCAGATCGGCTTCCGCCCCGCCTGGTACACCTCCGCTTTCGGCGCCCATCTGACCTGGACCTTGCCTTTCGGCGTGCTGATTATGTTTGCTGTCTTCAACCGGTTCTCGCCAGCCTATGAGGAAGCCGCGCGCGATCTCGGAGCATCGTCGTGGCAGACCTTTGCCCATGTCGTGCTGCCGATGATCGCGCCCAGCCTGATCGGCGTCGGCCTGTTCGGCTTCACTCTGTCATATGACGAGTTCGCCCGCACGCTGATGACCTCGGGCACGTTCAACACGCTGCCGCTCGAAATCTACGGCATGACGACGAATGTCACGACGCCGGTGCTCTATGCGCTGGGCACCGTGACGACCGTGTTTTCCTTCCTGGTGATCCTGCTGACGCTCGGCGCAATCGTCTATGTCGGCCGCCGCCGCGAGCGTGCCTGACCGTGCAGATCCTCGTCGTCAATCCGAACACCACCGCCAGCATGACCGAGACTATCGCGGTCGCCGCCCGATCGGTCGCTGCTCAATCGACGAAGATCGTTGCCGTCACCTCTACGATGGGCCCGGTGTCGATCGAAGGCTATTACGATGAAGCGCTTGCCGTGCCCGGCCTGCTGGTCGAGATCGCCGCCGGCGAACGCTCGGGCGCGCAAGCCGCGATCATTGCCTGTTTCGACGACACCGGCCTCGATGCCGCGCGCGCCATGGCCAACATTCCGGTCATCGGCATTTGCGAGGCATCGCTCAGCACGGCCTCGTTCATCGCCCAGCGCTTCACCGTCGTCACCACCACCGGACGTTCGCGCGTGCCGGTCGAAGGGTTGGTGCAGCGCTATGGCATGGCAGGGCGCGCGCGTGTGCGCGCCGCCGACATCCCGGTTCTTGCCCTCGAAGATCCAGCGTCCGACGCACTGCTCAGGCTGCGCAACGAGATTGCGCGCGCCATCGACGAGGATCGCGCCGAGGCGATCGTGCTCGGCTGTGCCGGCATGGCCGATCTGGCGGCGGCGCTGCAGCGGGAATTCGGGCTTCCGGTCATCGACGGCGTGGGCGCTGCCGTGAAACAGGCCGAGGCATTGATCGCCCTTGGCCTGACGACATCCAAGCGCGGCGCCTATGCAAGCCCGTTGGCAAAGTCTTATCATGGCGCGTTGAAATCCTTCGCGCCTGGCGCCGCCGAGTGATGCCCCGAACGATCCGAACGCTCGCACGTGAAGAAGTGCAAACCCTTGTCGATTGGGCGGCGGCGGAAGGCTGGAATCCCGGCCTTAACGATGCCGCGCTGTTCCAGGCAGCCGACCCCCAGGGCTTCATCGGCGCCTTTATCGATGGCGAGATGGCGGCCGGCATTTCGGCCGTTGCCTATGGCGACGGTTTCGGCTTCATCGGCCTCTACATCTGCCGGCCGGACAAGCGTGGCCAAGGCCATGGCAAGGTCGTTTGGGATGCCGGCACGGCGCGGCTCGGCAAGCGCACGATCGGCCTCGACGGTGTCATCGAACAGCAGGCCAACTACCGCAGCATGGGTTTTGCACCGGCCTACCGGACGATCCGGTTCATGGGGTCACCGAATGTCCCGGCAGCCGTCGGCAACGACATTCGCGCCATAGGGCCGGAACTCGTGCCGGACATACTGGACTATGACCGCCGCTTCTTTCCCGGCCCGAGGCGATCCTTCCTGGAACACTGGCTGCGCCCGCCGCATATGGCGCTTGCGATCCTCAAGCACGGCGCCATTGCGGGATACGGCGTCGCGCGCCGATGCCGGGACGGCTGCAAGGTCGGCCCGCTCTTTGCCGACAGCCTGGACGCGGCAAGCCATCTCTTCGCCGCGCTCGCGCACATGTCCGGTCCCGGAAACGTCCATCTCGACGTTCCCGAAACCAGCCGGCAATTTGCAGAGTTGCTGTCGTCCGCAGGCCTTCAACCGGGCTTCGAGACGGCTCGGATGTACAAGGGAAAGGCGCCGCAGCTCATGCAGTCCGGAGTTTTTGCGATAACGACGTTGGAGTTGGGGTGAGGCGGTACAAGCCGACTTCCAGTGCAAAGTCGGGCAACAGGACTACGCGGTCTATTTTTCCTGAACTGAAATGCCGGAATCGTCGATGCGAAGTTCCACGCCTTTCGGCCTAGTCTCCTCGCGATAAATGTAAATCCCCAACGCAATAACGGCGACGGCCAAAGCGCCGATGATAAGATAAAGATAGTTCTGCTTCATCCGCTGTCGTTAACAACATGATGTGGGCGAGTCTAGCAGTTCGGGTATCAGGACGGCGGCCGGAGACGCACCTCGATCAGCCATCCAGCCGGTCGCGCAGCATGCTCCAGGGGAGCACCATGTTTGGTGCATGCCGCATCAGGCTATGGAACGGGATCGGCGACGGCGGCGCAAACGGCAGCGGCAAATCCTGAGGCTTTGTTCCATCAGCCCAATCCGCAAGCACCTTGCCCATGCTCGTGGTCATGGCGATGCCGCGTCCGTTGCACGCCAGGCCGGCGATCAGCCCGGGGCCGAGATCGACGAGGTGCGGCAGGAAGTCGGGCTCGACGGCAGCCATCCCCGACCAGCTGTATTCAAGCGGCGGGATGTCCGGGAGATCGAGATGCCCGGCAAGCCGCCGCCAGATCGCCCGCGGCACCCGCGTGTCGGCACCGGGGCCAAAAACATGCATGCCGCCGGTGATCAGCCTGTTTTCGCCGTCGAAGCGGAAGGTGAAGAGATTGCGTCTTGTGTCGCCGACGCCTTGCCCGCCAGGAAGCAGGCGAGTGCGTATTTCGCGCGGCAGCGGCGCTGTCGCGATCTGGAAGATTTTCAGCGGGAAATAGGTTCGCTGCAACGCGCGATCCAGCGCTCCGCCATAGGCGTTGGTGGCGACCAGCACCTTTCCTGCGCGTACCGAACCGGAGGCCGTCTTCAAAGCCCAACCATCGCCTATGTGATCGATCGACGCGACACGCGTATGCTCGAAGATGCGCGCTCCGGCCTTTTCCGCCGCGTCGGCCAATCCGCGCGCATATTCGACCGGATTGAGGACGCCACCCGATCTGTCGATCCAGCCGCCGAGATAACCGCGAACGCCGGTCAGCTCTTCGACCGCTTGTCTATCCAGCGCAACAGCCGGCCTTGCGCGTGGTGCCCATTGTTCGGCGCGCGATCTGGTCTTTTGCAAAGCGGCCGGTGAATGGGCTGGTTGTATCCAGCCGCTCTGGACGGCATCGCATTCGATGGCATGCCGCCTGATCAGGTCGAAGACGAGGTCGGCGCTGCCGGCGGCGAAATCTACAAGGCGTTCGCCGCGTTCGGGCCCGAGCTGGGCAATGATATCGTCGGGGTCTCTTTTCGCGAAATTCGGCACGACGAAGCCGGCATTCCTGCCGGTTGCCCCCCAGGCGATGATTTCCGCCTCGAGGACTGCAACCGAGATGCCTTTCTCGGCACTGTGCAGCGCGGTGGAAAGGCCTGAAAACCCGCCGCCGACAATTGCCAGATCGACATCGAGTGCGCCTTCGAGGGTGGGCCGGTCGCGGCGACTGCGGCTGACGGCATGCCAAAGGGAAACGCCGTGCGGCCGGGTCACAGCGTTCATGAGCCGCTCTCGCTCGGGGCCACGCGTGCACGCTTGCCGAACCTTGGACGCCGCGGCCTGTCGCCAAACAGGCCGTTCGGCCTGACCAGAAGGATGACGCACAGCATCACGCCGATGGCGACGATCTGCAGCGAAGCGGCGCGGGCCTGTTGTTCGGGCGAGAACAACGTACTGGTCAAGGCTCCCGATCCGGCCCATATCGCCCAGACCAGGATGCTGCCGATGACGGCGCCGATGTTGCTGCCCGAGCCACCGACGATCAGCATCACCCAGACCTGGAAAGTCAGCGCCGGCAAATAATTGTCCGGGGCGATGAAGCCGGTGAAATGCGCCTGCAGCGCACCGGCAAGCGCCATGATGGCGCCACCGACGACAAAGGCCTGGACGCGGTAGAACCGTGCGCTTTTGCCTAGGGATATCGCGGCCCGCTCATCCTCGCGAAGCGCCTTCAACACGCGCCCCCACGGGCTGCGTGACAGATGCTCCAGCGCGAGATAGACGATCAGCGTCACCACCGAGACGATCGCAAGGTTCGAAAGGTTGAACAGCAACGGCGTTTCGGCAAGACCGCCGAACGGACGCGGAATGAAGCCGATGCCGAACGGCCCGCCGGTCAGCTTCTGGGCATTGAGCGCTACCAGTTGCACGACGACGGCGACGCCGAAAGTAGTGATCGCCAGATAGTCCGATCTCAGACGTAGCGTGGCAATGCCGGTGATGGCGGCGGCGACGCCGCCCAACAGCATGGCGCCAAGCCAGCCGATAAGGATCGGCAGGTCGAAGCCGCCCAGGCGCGCGGCATCGTCGGGCGTGGTCAGCAGCGCCGAGGTGTAGGCGCCGATGGCAACGAAGCCGGCGACCCCGACATTGAAAAGCCCGGTCAGCCCCCATTGCAGATTGAGCCCGAGCGTGATGAGCGAAAAGATCAGCGCGGTGGTCAGGAAGAAGGCGCCGTAGCCGAGCAGATCCATCAGCGTTCCCTCACTCCGAAAAGGCCGATGGGCCGCACGAACAGCACCGCCATCAGGATGATGAACGAGACGGCTGCCCGCCATTCGGCGCCGATCAATTGCACGGCAGCCGCTTCGGCCATGCCGATGATCAGGCCGCCGAGAACGGCGCCGGGCACGCTGCCGATGCCGCCGAGGATGGCGGCCGCGAACATCGGCAGCAGCATCTCGAAACCCATGAACGGGCGGATCTGGATGAGAATGCCGATCATGACGCCGGCGACGCAGGCCAGCGCGCCGCCGATGATCCAGGTGACGCGCACCACCCTGGCGACGTCGATGCCGACGATGCGGGCAAGTGCCGCGTTCTGGCTCAATGCCTGCATCGAGCGGCCGGTCTGGGTCCGCGTCATCAGGAGATGCACGCCGAGCACCAGCACGGCGGTCAGCAGCAGCAGCGCGATCTGGTCGGGGGTGATGCGGATGCCGAAACCTATCGGCATCGCGATCTGGATCGCCCGGCTGAAATAGGTCGGACGCGAGGTGAAGATGAATTCGAGCAGGCTTCTCAGCGCCATCGAGGCGCCGAAGCTCGCCATCACCACGATGATCGCCTGGCCCTTGGCCCGCAGCCGCGCGAACAGCACCATGTCGAGCGCCAGCGCCAGCAGGCCGGTGGCCGCCATGCCGATGATGAGCGCGACGATCAGCGGCCAACCGAAGGAGAGGGGCGTGATCGGCGCGATCTTGCCGAAAATCGCGCCAATGGCGCCAACCACGGCGAGCGTCGCATAGGCGCCCCAGGCCATGAAGTCGCCATGGGCGAAGTTCGAGAAGCGCAGGATCGAATAGGTGAGTGTCACGCCGATGGCGCCGAGGCCGATCATCGACCCTGCCAGCAGTCCGTCGACGACGAATTGCAGGTTCATGCCGCGCTTCCTTGTCCAAGGTCGAGGCGGCGCTGGCCAAGATAGAGTTCAGCGACGACCGGGTCGTTCCAGAGCTCGGAGGCGACGCCCTGGTGCCGGTCGCTGCCCTCGACCAGCACATAGGCGCGATCGCCGATGGCAAGCGCTGCCTTGGCGTTCTGTTCGACCAGCAGAATGGTGACGCCGGACTTTCGGATGCCGGCCAGCATCTCGAACACCATCGCCACGAATTTCGGCGACAGGCCGGCCGACGGCTCGTCGAGCACCAGCACCTTGGGATGGACGATCAACGCCCGGGCGACGGCCAGCATCTGCCGCTGTCCACCCGACAGATTGCCCGCGGCCGTTCTGCGCTGACGGGCGAGATCGGGAAAGGCCGCATACATTTCCTCGATGCGGGCTGGGACCTCGCGCGGCCTCAGGATGCCGCAGGCGACCCTGAGATTGTCCTCGACCGACATCAGCGGGAAGATGTTCTCTGTCTGTGGCACGAAGGCAAGGCCAAGGCGGACCATGATGTGAGCGGGCGACGCCGTGATATCCTTGCCGTCCAGCAGCACCGTGCCGCCGGTGATCGGGACAAGGCCGGCGATGGCCTTGATAAGGCTCGACTTGCCGGCGCCGTTGGGACCGAGAACGACGACGATCTCGCCCTGGTCGACGGTGATCGAAGCGCCGCGCACGATCGGAACGCCAGGCTCGTAGCCGGCTTCGAGATCGCGGACATCGAGTACCTTTTGGCTCATGCCGTGCCTCCGAGGTAGGCCTCGATGACGCGCGGGTCGCGCGCCACCTCCTCCGGGGTGCCTTCGCACAGAAGCTGGCCGCTCGCCATGACCAGCACGCGGTGGCAAAGCCGCGTCACCATGTCGATATTGTGCTCGATCAGCAGGAAAGTGATGCCGCGCGCATTGATGTCGCGGATGCGGTCGATAATGATCTCGAGCAGGGTTGCGTTGACCCCGGCCGCCGGCTCGTCGAGCAGGATGATCGCCGGGTCGGCCATCATCACGCGGGCCAACTCGAGCAGCTTGCGCTGGCCGCCTGAAAGCACGCGCGCAGGTTCGTGCGCGAGGTGAGCGATCGTGACGAGCTCGAGCAGTTCGACGGCTCTTGTCTCGGCAGCCCTTTCTTCGGCAGCGACCCGCCGGGGCGTCAGGAAATTGGCGAGCAGTTTTTCTCCGGCCTGCCCTTGCGCGGCCAGCATGACGTTTTCGATCAGCGTCAGGTTAGGCAAGGGCCGGGGGATCTGGAATGTGCGGCCAAGGCCGCGGCCAATGCGGCGATGGGCAGCTTCCCCCGACACCGATACGCCGTTGAGGAGGATTTCGCCGCTGGTCGGCAGAATGCTGCCGGCGAGCAGGTCGAACATCGTGGTCTTGCCGGCGCCGTTCGGGCCGATAAGGCCAAGTATTTCGCCCGGCCGGACGTCGAACGAGACATTGTTGACCGCGACCAGGCCGCCGAAGCGTCTGAGGACGTTCCTGGCCGTGAGGACCGGCGTACGGATCTCCTCCTGCCGTTCCGTCGTGTCGCTCATCAATTCCTCTGGCCGAAAAGCGATCTTCGTCGCCTATGATTTGATTTGTGATCACGCTTGCTTTGATCACGCTATTCGGCTTTAATTTCTTCCGCAAGCCGAAAACGGCCATGACCGGGATTGCCTATGCAGAAGGCCGCCATCGAAAAGAACAATGAGATGATCGCAGCCCAGCTTACGCCGGTCGGCCGCGAGACCGTGCAGGATCGCGTCTATTCGGAGCTGCGCCGCGCCTTGATCGGCGGCCTTTTCGAGCCGAGCCAGGTTCTGACCATCCGCGGCCTCGCCGACGCGCTGGTCACCAGCACCATGCCGGTGCGCGAGGCGCTCGGACGGCTGATCACCGAGAAGGCACTGGAGGCGCTTCCCAACCGTTCGGTGCGCGTGCCGCCGATCACGCTGGAGCGCATCGACGACCTCTTGCGCGCCCGCTCTCTGATCGAGGGCGAAGCGATCGCGCTGGCCGCCACGCGCATGAACCCGCCCCAGATCGCTTCGGTCGAAGCCATGCTCGGCGAGTGGGACGAGATGCGGGCGCTGAAGCACAAGAAGGATATCGACCGCGAGGCCACGCTCAACCAGAGCTTCCATTTCGAGATCTACCGTTGCTGCGGTTCCGCCGTGCTGATCCCGATGATCGAGAGCCTGTGGTTGCAATCCGGGCCTTGCATCCGCGTTGCCATTTACGCCTTCTCCGACGCCGGCGAGGTCGATACGGCCCATTACCACCGCAGCATCGTCGCAGCGCTTTCCAGGCAGGATGCGCAAGCGGCGCGCGAGGCGCTGGTGGCCGACATCAGCCGGCCCTTCGCCTTTCTGCGCGACAAGCTCCAATCCACAAGCAAGGAAGGATTGAGGGCATGACGGTGCCTGGCATCAACATCACCGAGCCACACTCGATGCTTTCCGTGACCGCGCTGCTGTTGCCTGAAAAGGCGCCCGACAACGCTGCCTTCCTGCTGGCGTATCTCGAGCAGCCGCGCGTCGTTGCCGGCATCCATGCGATGTGGACGGGGCCGGAAATCTCCTGCCCGGTTCCATCAGCCGAACTTGAGGGCCAAACCTATGCCAGGCCCTTGCCGGCGGAAAACGCAACGCTGACGCCGCAGCCGGGCGACATCGTGTTGTCCTACGTGCCGCCGCGCATGTGGGGCGGCAACCCGAATGCCATCTTTGACGTCGGCCTGTTCTACGGAGCGGGTGCACGCCTGCTGTTCCCGATCGGCTGGCTTGCCGGAAGCGTCGTCGCGCAGGTGGTGCCTGAGGATCGCGATAAATTCGCAGCTGCTTGTGGCGTGATCCGCCGCAACGGTGCCTGCGACATCACCTTCACCCGGGTGGAGATCTGAATGGCTGAGACCGACGACACTTTCGAACTCTTCGACCTTCGCGTCGAGGCGGTTGTCCCCGAGGGCAAGCCGATCTATTGCGGCGCCAAGGCCGGCGACTATTTCGAGTTGAAGGGCGAGATGCTGTCGATGCCGGCGGGGCAAGGTTTCTCGATCTATTCCATTGCGGCAGTGTTGCCGCTTCTGGCCGCAAAGCAGCGCCCGACCCACAGGAACGACTGGATGACGTCGGACGCCGAGATCGCTTGTCCGGATCCCAATTGTGCCAGCCGGCTCCGGATCGTCAGGACCGGCAAGCGGCGGTTCAGCCATGCCGAAACGACGGCGGTGCCGCTGCCGAAGGAGAATGACCGGAGATGACCGCCAAGGCTTTCGAGCTCAGCCCCGGCTATACGATCTCGCGCGTCATTCGCGGCGGCTGGCAGCTTGCCGGCGGGCACGGCGCGATCGACCGCCAACAGGCGGTAACCGACCTGATCGCCACCTTCGACGCCGGCATCAGGACCTATGATTGCGCCGATATCTATACCGGTGTCGAAGAGCTGATCGGCACGGCGCGCCTACGCCTTGCCAATGAGCGTGGCCTCGACGCTGCCACCAAAATGAAGGTGCACACCAAGCTGGTACCTGACCTGGAAAGGCTTTCCAATATCAGCCGCGACTACATCAGAGGCATCGTCGAGCAGTCGCTGCGGCGGCTGAAGACCGAGCGGCTCGATCTCGTGCAGTTCCACTGGTGGGACTATGCGCTGCCCGGCTACGTCGAAGCGATGGGCTGGCTCAACGAAATCCGCAGGGAAGGCAAGGTGCGCAACATCGGCACCACGAACTTCGACACGCCGCGGTTGGCCGAGATCCTGGCCGCCGGCGTGCCGCTGGTCAGCCAACAATTGCAATACTCGGTGCTCGACCAGCGGCCAGCCAACAGCCTTGCAGCGCTCGCCAGCCGGCATGGCGTCAGTTTCCTCTGCTACGGTTCGGTGGCGGGCGGCTTCCTCAGCGAAAAATGGCTTGGCGCTGCCGAGCCGCAGACGCCGCTCGAAAACCGATCGCTGGTCAAATACAAGCTGATCATTGACGACTTTGGTGGCTGGGAGCTTTTCCAGGAGTTGCTTCGCACACTGAAGGCCGTCGCCGACCGCCACGGCGTCGATATCGCCACCATCGCCAGCGCCTGGGTGCTGGAGCAGCCGCAAGTGGCGGCCGTCATCGTCGGCGCCCGCAACCAGGCGCACGCCCTTGCCAATGCCAGAATCATGGACGTCGCGCTCGATGCCGACGACCGGGCGAGGATCGCTGCCGTGATCGCGCAAAGCCGTGGGCCGCTGGGCGACGTCTACACATTGGAACGCGACCGTCACGGCCGCCACGGCTCGATCATGCATTACAATTTGAATGCAGGCAGGAAATGAACGCGGCCATGGACGAAAAGCCCTCCTTGCTTTCCCGCGCCAGCGCCGAGGTGGTCGATCTCCACCGCTTCTTCGTCGACTGGTTCAATGCGGCGAGTGCGGACAATGCAGATTTCAGGCGCTTCGAACGCGTCATGGGCGAAGGCTTCTGCATGGTTGTGCCGGATGGCCAGGTCCTCGATCGTGACGCGGTGCTCGACCATGTCAGGGCAAGCCGCGCCACTTGTGACGGCGATTTCACCATCTCGATCGAGGAAATCCGGGCCGGCTGGCAACAAGGCGACACGATCGTCGTCAGCTACATCGAAGCGCAGCAGCGCGCCGGCAAACATAGCCGCCGCCGCTCGAGTGCCGTTTTCACCACCAGTTCATCGGCGCCCAACGGCGTCGAATGGCGACATCTGCATGAAACCTGGCTGCAGATGCCGGAAGGCTGAACAGGCTCAAGACATCAATGAGAGTCGTGTAACGAAAGGGGAACAACAATGAAAAAGACCATACTTCAGATCACCACCGCGCTCGCACTGCTGACAGCGGCCGGCGCAGCGCAAGCCGCCGATTGCAAGATCACCGTCGGCCTCGTCATGGAACTGACAGGCCCGGCCGGCGAGTACGGCCAGGCCGGCGCCAAATCGGTCGAGATGGCCTTCCGCGACATCAACGATGCGGGCGGCGTCCGCGGCTGCGATCTCGCGACCGACACGCGCGACAGCCAGAGCCAGGGCAACATTGCGGTCGACGCCGCGACGCAGCTCGTGCAGGTCAAGAAGGTGCCGGTGATCATCGGCGGCATCATCTCCTCGGTGTCGATCCCGATCCTGACCTCGGTCACCGCTCCGGCCAAGATAGTCCAGGTGTCGCCTGCTTCCTCGTCGCCGACGCTGACGGCGCTCGGGCGCGACGGCAAGACCAACGGCATCTTCTTCCGCACCATCACATCTGATGCGCTGCAGGGCGTCGCTGCCGCCAAATATGCCATCGACAAAGGCTTCAAGAAGCTGTCGGTCATCCACGTCAACAACGACTTCGGCGTCAACATGGTGGCGGAATTTTCGCGCGCCTATAAGGCACTCGGCGGCACCATCGTCTCCGACACGCCCTACAATGAAAAGCAGTCGAGCTATGCCTCGGAAGTGACGGCGGCGATGGCCGGCGAGCCCGACGGGCTTTATCTCGTCAGCACGCCTGTCGACGGCGCAACCATCGCCCGCACCTGGATTTCGCAGGGCGGTGTCCAGAAATTCCTGCTCAATGACGGCATGAACAGCCCGGACTTCATCGAATCCGTTGGCGCGGATTATCTGAAGGATGCGTACGGCACTTCCTCCGGCACCAGCCCGACCGCATCGACCGAGTATTTCACCAAGAACTACAAGGAATTTTCGGGCATCGAACCGTCGAACCCGGCGGCCGACCGGTCGTATGATGCCGGCGCCATCGTCGGCCTGGCCATCGCCATTGCGGGCTCCGAGGATCCGGCCAAGATCAAGGAGGCGATGTACAAGGCGGTCGACCCGACCGGCACGCCGATCTATGCCGGCAAGGACGAGTTCGCCAAGGCGCTCGGCCTGATCAAGGACGGCAAGCCGATCCGCTACGAAGGCGTCATCGGCCCGGTCGCCTTCGACAAATACGGCGACATCACCGGCCCGTTCCGCCTCTGGAAGATCGTCGATGGCAAGGTGACGACCGACGGCGAAATGACTACGGATGACGTCAACGCCCTGCAGGCGAAGCTTCAGTAAGCCGCCTATGTCTTGTTCGGCATCGATCCCATTCCATTGAGGTTGATGCCGGACACTTGCATGTCCTGCTGCTGGTTAGGCCGGCCTGGAAACGACTACCGCACCAGCCGTCGGCATGATCCAGGGGCAGGCATAGTAATCAGTGATGCGATTTATGATCCCGCCGGCGGCTTCGATCCGAACCGGATGGGCCGGCTTCCAACCGTTTTCGCCATGGTGGAGCACGAGCAGCACGGCCTGGCCATCGATCTCGCCAATCGCCATTTTCCAGGTCGCCGAGGCTCTTTCATATTCGACGAAGTAAGGTGATTCCGACAGCCTGCCCTTGAAGCAATCCGCGACACGCAATTGTGCGTCGGCGCTGGTCAACGCCCGTACCCCATCCCAGTCGCGGCGGTTGAACAGTTCGACATAGCGGCTGAGCAATTCCAGGAATTCCGGATCGCGTTGGGGCTCCGAACGGACGATTGGCTCGCCTGACAAGGCGGCCAATTTCGAACGGCCACGGCTCAACGCAGCCTTGACGCCGCCCACAGTCGAGCCGACGAGGTCGGCGATCTCTTCCAGCGAATAGTCGAAGACGTCCTTGAGCAGGACGCAGGCGCGTTCTTTGGGCGGCAGGTGGATCACCAGCCGTTCGATCGCGCGATCCGCGCCCTGGCCCGCCGGCTCGACCGGCAGGACGATCTCGTCTTCGGCGAAATTGGCCTCCGCATGCCGACGCACCTGCCGGCTTCGCAGGAAATCGATGCAGCGATTATGCGCAATGCGAAACAGCCAAGGGCGAAGAGCACTCGCATCGTCCAGCTTCTCGATCTTCCGATAGGCCTCGAACAGCGCCTCTTGCATCACGTCTTCGGCGTCGAGCGTTGAACCGGTCATGCGTGCACAGTAGCGGTGCAGCCGTCCACGCAAATGCGCGACTGTCTCCAGAAAACCGGCGTAGCGGACGTCGAAAAGCCCGGTCGGGTCAAGTCTTGGCTGCATCTTCATGGCATACGGATCATAGCGGGACATAGGTCAACGCAATGACGCCGTTCTTGAAACGGTGGGTATCTATAAGCTCCAGTCTGACCAGGGACGGGTCGACATCCTGGAAAGCGCGTTTGCCATGGCCGACGCGGGTCGGCACGATCGAGAGCTGATACTCGTCGACAAGCCTGTTGGCGAGCAGCGTCTGGTCGAGATTGCTCACTCCGTACTTCAAAATGTTGCCGCCGGCCTGCTGCTTGATCCTGGCAATTTCGGCAGCGATGTCGCCTTCGATCAGCGACGCGTTCCAGCTCACTTCCTTGAGGCTGCGCGACGCGACGAGCTTCTTCAGCCCGTTCATGCGATCCACGTACTTGCTGCCTTTGACCTGCGGCCAACGCGCCGAAAACATTTCGTAGGTGACGCGGCCGAGCAGGAAAAAATCCGCCTCGCCGGCCTTTTCATAGGAGTGTTCCTTCATCTCCTCGTCGAAGAACGGTGACGCCCATTCCATTGGTGCTTCGATGACGCCGTCCAGCGAAATGAAGCTGCCCACGATCAATTTTCTCATCGCGTGTCTCCGGTTGCGCAACAGGCATCCCGTCGGATCCAAGAACCGGCGCAAACGAACCGGCCGGACGGATGACCACAGGATGCAGTGCCTAAGACGTTTCCGGTTCGACTTTGGATACGCGTGAGAATCGTTTGAGCTAATAAAGCGGCTTGGCCATATGCCGGGGGGTCGGCCATTCCGTCGTTATCCCCGGCTGCACCGGCCGCTCGAGATAGGTCGACAGGACCACATAGCTTCGGGTCGAGGTGACGCCAGGCGTTTCGTAGAGGCGCGACAGCAGGCCCTCGAGCGCCCGCGTGTCCTCGGTGCGGACCTTGATCAGCATGCATGTGTCGCCGGCCACCGAATGGATCTCCTCGACTTCGGGGTGTTCGGAGATTGCCATCAGCTCCGGCGTCTTTCCCCACCCCTTTGTGTCGATATGGACAAAGGCAAGCAGCGGCTTGTGCACCGCCTTGGGATCGATGATGACCGCGGTGTTGCGGATGGCGCCGCTGCGCCGGAGGCGCTTGACGCGTTCATGGGCTGCCGGCGGTGAAAGGCCGACGCGGTCGCCGAGCTCGGCATAGCTGATCGTGGCGTCGTCGACCAGAACGCCTAATATTTTTCGGTCGGTTGCATCGATATCGCGGGCGGCGGGCCTGTTCTGCGGAATGCCATCTGTTTCTTCATTCATATTAAAATTCCCGATTGATGCAGAATTTAATACGGCCATTATTGCCATATGTCGAACACTGATCAAGTCGCCACATTCGCAGCGGCCCCCAAGCCGCCAATCCCGGCACTCGCTTACCTGCTGACGGGGTGCATTGCCGTGATCGGCTCGAACTCGCTGGTGCTCGGTCCGATCGCGCCGGCGGTGGCCGCGTCCTTCGGCA
Organism: Mesorhizobium sp. M0040; assembly: GCF_040323505.1. NCBI lineage: Bacteria > Pseudomonadati > Pseudomonadota > Alphaproteobacteria > Hyphomicrobiales > Phyllobacteriaceae > Mesorhizobium > Mesorhizobium sp. M0040. The sequence goes on along the minus strand of NZ_JAMYVA010000007.1, from coordinate 163,845 downwards.
CAAGCGTGCCGGCGGTCATGATCGCGTCGGCCGCGTTCGGGCTCGGGACGTCGGCAAGCGCCTTGTTCCTGGCGCGCTATATCGATCGGCTTGGCGCCCGCCGCATGCTGCAAGGGGCGTTGCTGCTGCTGGCGATAGCGCTCGTCGCCAGCGCCGCTGCGCCGACCGTGACGGCGCTGGTCGCGGCCCAGCTTCTCGCCGGCATCGCTGCAGGTGTCGCCATGCCGGCAATCTATGCCAGCTCCGCCGCGATTGCACCGCCCGGCCGCGAAAGCGGCACCATAGGCGTCGTGCTGACCGGCTGGACGCTGAGCATGGTCGCCGGCGTTTCGCTGTCGGCCGTACTTGCCGATCTGGTACATTGGCGCGCCGTTTTCGCGACGGTCGCGGTGCTCGCAGCACTCGCATTGGCCAGCCTGTCTCTGACGTCGCTCAGCGATGTCAGGAAGAGCGGTCCGGCGCCGACGCCACTGGGCGCCTTGAGCGTTCCGGGCATCGTGCCGCTTCTGGTTGCCTGCGCCGCCTTCATGACCGCGTTCTACGGCATCTACGGCTATCTTGGCGATCACCTTCACAACGGCTTGGGACGGCCGGTCAGTGCCAATGGGCTTGCCGCGCTCGCCTATGGCGCCGGCTTCGGCGCGGCGGCACTTCTTGACGGCGTTATCGACCGCTTAGGCGCGCGGCGTGTCATGCCATTTGCCTATCTGCTTGTCGCGGTCGTCTATGTAGTGATTGCCGCGGCAAGCAGTAGTTTTCATCTGACCATAGCGGTGATAGCCGTCTGGGGCCTTGCCAATCATTTCGGGCTGAACGTCCTGGTGATGCGCCTGTCGGCGCTCGACCCTGCGCGTCGCGGCACGATCATGGGTTTGAACAGCGCGGTGACCTATCTTGCGGTGTTCGTAGGCACCACGGCGTTCGGACCGCTCTATTCCACGTTCGGTTTTGCAGCATCGGCGGTGATTGCAGCTTTGCTCATGCTAATCGCTGCTGCGGCAGCGGCGTGGCGTTCGCCGAAGCTATAGCGCAGCAAGGCTTGCTTCTCGGTCCCGTCCTTCGATAGATGCTTGGTGGATGGACAATACAACGCTTGAGACAACCGCCGATCCCTTGCCGCACGAGCTGGCTTTTCTCGGAGAGCGGCTTGCGGCGTTCAACGACAGTGATGTCGGCGCCTCCTGCAGGAAGGCATTGGCCGTGTTCGTGCGCGATGAGCATGGCGCTATTGTCGCCGGCATCTCGGGATATACAGCCTGGGGCTGGCTCTATGTGCAATGGCTCTGGGTCGATGAAAAACTGCGCGGTCACCGCATGGCCGGCAGGATGCTCGAGGCGGCCGAGAGGGAGGCGATCGCGCGCGACTGTCACGGCGCCTGGATCGACACGTTCAATCCCAAGGCCGCCAAGGCCTATGAGCGCCAGGGCTATCAGCCCTTCGGCGTGCTCGCCGATTTCCCCATTGGCCGCAGCCGTATCTTCCTGCAGAAGAAATTGTTGGCTTAGTTAGCCGGCAAGGCGTCCGCCGCGCATCGGCTGGGGCACGCCGGTCGTACTGGGGAAGCTGATCGGCAAGCCTCTGAGCACGCGCACTGCCAGGAACGCAAAACACTCCGCCTCCACCGCATCGCCCTTCCAGCCAAGCGCCTCGGCCGGAACCGCTTCGACGCCAGCGCGGCTGGCAAGCATGGCCATGATCGTTGGGTTGTGTCGACCGCCACCGCTGACCACCAGCCGCTTCGGCCGGCGCGGCAGAAGATCGAGCGCCTTGCCGACGGCGGCCGCGGTGAAGGCCGTCAGCAGGGCTGCGCCATCCTCGGCGTTCATTCCGTCCGCCATCGAGGCGCCGAAATCGAAACGGTCCAGCGATTTCGGGTAGGGTTTGGTCAAATACGGATGCTGCAGGAGCTTGGCCAGCCGTGCCTCGTCGACCGTGCCGGCGCGGGCAAGGGCGCCGTCGCGGTCCATTTCGCCAAGCCCCTTCGATTTGATGAAGTCGTTCAGCGGTGCGTTGGCAGGCCCGGTGTCGAAGGCAACAACATTGTCCTTGCCGTCCCACCAGGTGATGTTGGCGACGCCGCCGAGATTGAGCACCGCCGTGTCGCCGGTGGCGTCGGCTTCGCGCAGCAGCGCGGCGTGATAGGCGGCCGACAGCGGCGCGCCCTGGCCGCCGGCGCGCATGTCGGCCGAGCGGAAGTCATAGGCGACCCTGGTGCCAAGGATGGCATGCATCAGCTCGCCGTCGCCAAGCTGGCGGGTCTGGCCCAGTCGGCCCACTTGGGGGGCACGGTGCAGCACGGTCTGGCCATGGAAGCCGACGACGCCGATATCGGCCATGGTCAGACCGTGACTTTCGACAAGATCCTTGACCGCGGCGGATTGGGCGCGCGTCAGCGCCTCCTCTGCCTCGTGGAAGATTGCCGGTTCCGGCCCTGTGAAATTCCAGCTCCTTGCCTGGCGCAATGTCTCTTCCAGCAAGGCCCGGATCGACTGCGGGTAGGGGGCCAGCGTGTAGGTGCCGAAATCCACGATCCGTTCGCCGTCGGTCTTGATCAGCGCGACGTCGATATTGCCGTCCAGCACGGTGCCGGTCATCAGGCCGACGGCCCACATTGGTTCGCCATTTTTCGCAATCATGGTTGTCAGGCTCCGTTGACGAGATCGCCGACCGCTTGGCGAAGCGCTGCGATCCCGCTGTTGAAATGACGTGTCGGATGGATCCGGTTGGTGAGCAAGGTCCAGGCTCTGCCTTTGTCGAAGTCGACCCACAGCCCGACACCGGTAAAGCCGGTATGCCCGATGGTTTCGGGGCTGCATAACCGGCCGCCGGACCAGCCTTCGTAGGGTCGCTCCCAGCCATGGGTGCGGGTTGCCGACAAGGGCGTGCGCATTAGCGCGATCGAACGCTGCGACGCGCCGGTCCCGTCCAGCAGCCCTTGCGCAAAGTCGAGGACCGAAGCCGCCGTTCCGAACAGGCCGGCGTGACCGGCACCTTGCAAGGCCGAGCAATTGTCGTCGTGGACCTCGCCGCAGAGCACGCGATGGCGCCATGTGCAGTCTTCGGTCGCCGCCGCTTGATCCGGTTCGGCGGAGAACGCGAAGCCCGGACCGGGATCTATGTCGCGAATGGTCTTGCCAGACAGGCGCTCCAGGACGAAGCCGAGCAGGATGAAGTTGATATCGGAATAGACCGGCTCGCCAGCCTGCCATTCGCGCTGCAGGATGAAGGCGCGCAGCAGCTCGGGGTCACGCCCATAGGTGTAGATTGGCGCGACGGCGGGAAACGGTGTCTGATGGCCGAGACACTGGCGAAACGTTACGTTCCGTTCCCAGGCTTTTTCGTCATATTGGCGAAGGTCGGGCAAGACGGAAATCAGCGGCGCGTCGAGGTCGATGACGCCTTCTTCCGCCAGCGCCAGGATACGCGACGTGGTGAAGATGACTTTGGTCAGGGATGCCAGGTCGAACCATGTCCCGACATGCATCGGCCGTATCTTGGGCACGACTTGGGCTGAGCCGATTGCCCGGACGATGCGTTCGCCGTCCCCGTCAACTATGCCGAGCACGCCGCCCGGAATGCGCGATGCGGCCACGGCCGCTTCGAGCGGGGCGAATGCGCGGGAGAAGAGATCATGGTCGATCAACTACGCCTCCGTTTGGAAGGCAGCGATGGGGCCGTCCCTCCGGCCTTTCATATCCTTGGGCGACAATCATCACACTTCCACCCGTGCTCTATGATCCGGCCCGAATTGCTGCCAATTGGCCGGGCCCGGCTCAAACCCCAGCGGACGCACGAGCGAGGGGACCTGGCGCGTGTCCAGCTCGAAACGTTCATGCCGCCGGTCTATAGTAGGAACGGCCGCGATAAGCTGTTTGGTATAGGAGTGCTTCGGCTCCGAGAGCACCGATCTGGCATCGCCGATCTCGACAATCTGGCCGGCATAGATGACTGCGATGCGATGGGCGATCCGCTCGACGACAGCCATGTCATGCGAGATGAACAGATAGGCCAGCCCGAATTCACGCTGCAGCTCGATCAAAAGCTTCAACACCCTGGCCTGCACCGACACATCGAGCGCCGAAACCGCTTCGTCGAGGACGATAACCGAAGGATTGAGCATCAGCGCGCGAGCGATGCACAGGCGTTGCCGCTGGCCGCCGGAGAATTCGTGCGGATAGCGCTGCAGGCTGTTTTCCGGAAGGCCGACGCGTTTCAGCAGCGCGGCCATTTTCGCCCGTGTTTCAGCAGTTATCCGTCCGCCGGTAGCGATCACCGGCTCTGCGAGGAGGTTTTCGACGGTGAGTCTGGGATTGAGCGAGCCATAGGGATTCTGGAACACCATCTGCACGGGAAGGGCGCTCTGCCCGGCGGCGGCCTTGCGCGCGCCGGCCGAGATTGTGCCGCGCGTCGAGCGCACCAGCCCCAGAATCGCGCGGGCGGTGGTGGACTTTCCGGAACCGCTCTCGCCGACGACCGCCAATGTCTCGCCCGGCATTAGCTCGAAATCCACACCGTCCACGGCATGGACGGCACCGCTGGTACGGCTGAGAAAGCCACCCTTGACTGGAAATCGCACTACGAGGCCATCGACCTTCAGCGCCGGCTCGGCAGCTTTTTGTTTTTCGCGTTGCGCGTCCCTGCGTGTCGCGCTGCCGCCGGCGAAATGCGGCACCGCATGTAGCAGATGCCGCGTATAGGGATGCTGCGGATCGTCCAATATCTGGTTCAATGCGCCCTGCTCGACAGCTTCTCCGCCTTGCATCACCATCACCTTGTCGGCGATGCCTGCAACCAGACCGATGTCGTGGGTGATGAAGATCATCGACATCCCGGTTTCCTGCTTCAACTCGGCGAGCAGCGCCATGATCTGCGCCTGCACCGTAACATCCAGCGCCGTCGTTGGCTCGTCGGCAATGAGCAGGCGCGGGTTGCACGCAATCGCCATGGCGATCATCACCCGCTGCAGCATGCCGCCCGACAGCTGGTTGGGCGTGTATTTCAGCCGCCGTGCAGCGTCGGGAATACGGACGCGGTCGAGCGCGTCCTTGGCCGCCGCCGTTGCTTGTCGTCCGGTCAGGCCGCGATGCAGGCGAAATGATTCCTCGATCTGCCAGCCAATGGTCAGCACCGGATTGAGCGAGCTCATCGGCTCCTGGAAGATCATGCCGATTTCGCCGCCGCGGATCTTCGTCAATTGCGGCTCGGCTGCGGCGGTCAGGTCGAAGGTGCTGCCGTCGGCCCGCCTCAGCTTGATCGACCCGCCGGTGATGCGGCCGCCGCCATAATCGACAAGGCGATTGATCGACAGCGCCGTAACCGATTTGCCCGAGCCGCTTTCGCCGACGATGGCCAGCGTTTCGCCGTCGGCGAGATCGAAGCTGACGCCGCGCACGACCTCATTGGCTTGCGGGTTGCGACCGAAGCCGACGCGCAATCCGCTGACGGACAGCAGCGGGATCATGCGATCGATCTCCGCATCTTCGGGTCGAGGACATCGCGCAACGCATCGCCGAGCAGGTTGAAACCGAGGATGCCGATCATGATCGCCACGCCCGGGAAGATCATCAGCCAGGGAGCTGTCTCCATCAGATTGCGGCTGTCGCTCAGCATCAGGCCGAGCGACGCGGCGGGCGGCTGCGTGCCGAGCCCGAGGAAGCTTAAGCCGGCTTCGGTCAGCAGTGCCCAGGCCAGCGCCAGCGTCACCTGAACCGTCAGTGGCGCCACCAAATTGAGCAGCAGATGCCGTGTTACGATATAGCCCGCACTGCTGCCGAACGTGCGGGCCGCGTCGACGAACTCGCGCGCCTTGAGCGACAGAGCCGGACCTCGCACGACGCGCGTGAAGATCGGTGTGTAGACGATGGCGATGGCAATGACGCTGGTCGAGGTTCCCGGTCCCGCAACCGCGACGATCAGCAGCGCCAGCAGGATCGCCGGGAACGCCAGCACAACGTCCATGATGCGCATCACTAGGCCGTCCCAGCGGCGCCCGAACCAGGCTGCCGCCAGCCCGAGCACGGTGCCGGCCAGTGTCGCGACGGCGACCGAAAAGAAGGCCACGATGAAGGACTGGCCGATCCCGGTCATCAGCCGGCTTGCGACATCGCGGCCGAACAGGTCCGTGCCCATCCAGTAGGTGCTATCAGGCGCATGCAGCCGTTCGACCCGGTGCTGCGTCAGCGGATTGTGCGGCGTCAGCCCCAGCATGCCAAGCACGGCAAGCAGCAGATAAAGCGCAACGATCGCACCGCCGATGCGGCCGCTGGGATGCGCAAATATAGCTCGCAATGTCGCCATCAGTGCTCGCTTAGCCGGATACGCGGGTCGAGCGCGACATAGGCGAGGTCGACGAGGAGATTGACGATCATGAAGTTGAAGGCGATGAACAGCACGCTTCCCTGCACCAGCGCGTAGTCGCGCTGCAGGATGGCATCCAGCACCATGCGGCCGAGACCGGGCAGCGCATAGATCTGCTCGACGATGACAGCTCCGCCCAGGAGGTAGCCGAACTCTATGCCGCTCAGCGTCACGACCGGGATGAGCGCGTTGGGCAAGGCATGCCGCCAGATGACGCCGCGCGCCGAAACGCCCTTGCTGCGCGCCGTCCTGACATAGTCGTCGCTGAGCACATCGAGCATCGCCGAACGCGATATGCGGGTCACCGAAGCCGCGAAGGCAAATCCAAGCGTGACCGCAGGCAGCAACAACTGGCCGAGATTGCGCAGCGGATCCTGCCACAGCGGCGAAAACTCGCCCATCGCCGGCAAAACGCCAAACCCCGCCGACAGCGTGTAGATGATCAGCAGGGCAAGGACGAAGTTCGGCGTCGACTGCCCGATCATTGCGACAACGCGCACGCCGAGGTCGGACAGCTTTTCGTTATGGGTGGCGGCAAAGATCCCCGCCGGCATGCCGACAAGCAGGGCGATGACCATCGACAGCAGGGCGAGTTCCAACGTTAGCGGGAAACGCTCGAGGATGACGTCGAGCACCGGCCTGCCATAGGTGGACGAAATGCCGAGATTACCTTGGAAAAGACCAAGCAGCCAGCGCCAGTATTGGATGAACCAGGGCTGGTCGATGCCGAAATAAGCTGCAAGCGCATCGCGCTGCTGCGGCGTCAGCAGGCCGGCTTCGGTCCCCAGCATTGCCGTGATCGAATCGCCCGGAACCATCCGGATCGCCAGGAACACCACGATGGACACGCCAAGCAGGACGAGAGGGAAGGTCGCCAGTCGCCGCATCAGATAGTTCACGCGAAGAATACCCTCTCGTCCGGCATCAAAGCAGCTACTGGATCGTCACCTTGGCGAGGCTGAACAGCGAGCCTGTCGGCACCGGTTCGAATCCTGCGATATTCTTCTGCTGTGCCGTGTAGCTGTAGGACGTGTAGAGCCAGATCCAGGGCGACATCTCAGTGATGTGCTTCTCGAAGTCGGCGAAGATCGCTTTGCGCGCTGCCGGGTCGGTCTCGGTGCGGCCCTTCTGCATAAGACTGTCCAGCGTGTCGTCGATATAGTTCGCCACCTTCTGCAGATTGCCCGTCTTGGTCCAGTAGCGGTTGTACATAGTGTAGGGATCGGCCCTGCCGCCGTTCAGCGCAACGGCCATGTCGAAATCGCCCTTCAGCCAGGCGTCGACATAGACGTTGAGCTCCATCATCTTGATGTCGAGCTTGACGCCGATTTCTGCGAGCTGCGACTGGATGACCTGGGCTTCCGCCGCTGCCGTCGGCGGCTCGCCGGTGGCGCCGATCACGGTCGCCGAAAAGCCGTCGGCATAGCCGGCTTCGGCCATCAACTGCTTGGCCTTCTCAATGTCGCGCTTATAGCAGAACAACTGCTTCGGATCGGTCGCCAGTGCCGGGATGGTCAGCGGGCCGGTGACCTTGCCTTCGCCGAGCGAGGCGGTGTCCAGCACTTCCTGCCGGTCGATGGCGCAGGAAATCGCCTGACGCACCTTGAGTTCGGTCATCGGCTTGCGGGAGGGATTGAGCTGCAGCACGTGATAGGCAAGCACCGGCACGCGGTTCAACTGCAGGCTGGCTTCCTTGGGCACCAGCGTGGCGACAAGCGGATCGTTGAGCAGGGCAAAATCGATCTGCTTGGTGCGCATCGCCGCCAGGATCGCCGTCTCGTCCGGCAGCACGCTGATATCGATGCCGTCGACGCCGGTCGCGCCGCCTGCCCAGTCCTTGTCGGCGACAAGCACTTCCTTGGAATTCGGATCCCATTTTTCGAGCTTGAACGGACCCGAGCCGATCGTTGTCGTGCCGATCGAGCCGGCCGCGATTTCGCTTGCCGGGACGATCGCCGCATTGACGTCGCTCATCGCCGTCAGGATCGGCACGTCCGGCTGCGAGAGGTGGAACACGACGGTGGCGGGATCGGGCGTGTCGATGCTGGCGATCGAGAGAAAGTTGGCGCGCGCCGCAGCACCCGTCTTCTCGTCAAGTATGCGCTCGAACGATGCCTTGACGTCGGCCGAGGTCACGGCGGCGCCGTTCTGGAATTTTGCTTTCGGATTGAGCTTGAAGCTCAGCTCCTTGCCGTCCGGCGAGAACTGCCATGAATCGGCAATCGCGGGCGTGATTTGCAGGTTTGCGTCGAGTCGCACCAGCGGTTCGTAGATCAGCTCCAGCAGCCGCAGTGAGGAGAATGCCGTCTGCTTGTGCGGATCAAGACCGGTGGCGTCCTGCGACCACGCCATATGCAGCGTCGCCGCACTCGCCTGCACCGGTAGCGCGGCGATGCCAACCATTGCCGCGAGCGTCATGCCGGAAAGCAGTTTCTTGCCAATGTGCCGTACCATTGTCGTCTCCCATTATTGTTAAACCAGATGCCTTGCAGTTCCCCGGACCGCTTCAAAGGGACACACGCCCCGGAACATCGGCCCAGTATCCATGCGGTCTTACACCGTCTTTTCGCCTATCGCCTTGCGCAGGAAACCTCCCGCGTTGGCAAGCGCCTTACGTGCTTCTTCGACACCCATGCCGGTGATCGTCACCAGGATTGCCAGTTTTACATCATTGCCGGTCTGGTCGAGTGCCTGTCGTGCCTGCTGTGCCGCGCAGCCGGTCGTCTGCATCACGATCCTGACCGCCCTTGCGACAAGCTTCTTGTTGCTTGGATTGAGGTCAACCATCAGGTTCTGATAGCTCTTGCCGATGCGGATCATGCTGGCGGTAGACAGCATATTGAGCACCAGCTTTTGCGCGGTTCCCGATTTCAGCCGGGTCGAGCCGGTGAGGACCTCCGGGCCAACCACCGGAGAGATGCCAATATCGGCAATGCCCGCAATGGTCGATCGAGGATTGCAGGACAACGCCACGGTGGTGGCTCCCACTTCCTTGGCATAGGTCAGGCCACCGATGACATAAGGTGTGCGTCCGCTGACAGCGATGCCGACCACCACGTCGCCAGCGGTCAGCTTGATGTCCTGCAGCGCCTTTATTCCCTGTTTCGGATCGTCCTCGGCGCCTTCCGCAGAGTGCACCAGCGCGTCGACGCCGCCGGCGATCAGGCCCACCACCATGTCCTCGGGTACGCCGAAGGTCGGCGGACATTCCGAGGCGTCGAGGACGCCGAGCCGGCCGCTGGTGCCAGCCCCCATATAGACAAGGCGTGCACCGTTCTGGAACGCGCTCACGATCCGATCCACGGCCGCAGCAATATCGGGGATGACCTTCTCGACGGCTGCCGCAACGCCTTTGTCCTCGTCATTGATCTTGCGCAGCACCTCGAGGGTCGGCAACAGATCGATGTCCATGGTTTTCGGGTTCCGGTCCTCGGAAACCAGCCGCTCCAGCTCCGACATCAACCCTTGTTCGACCACTTCGCTTACTTTCAAGTGCGACTGCGAGCAGGACTGTGATGCCCGCGGCAAGCGGCGTCCAGTGCCTGCACCTGGCCGTCGGCTCCGTACCGGCTGCGCCGGTTCTGTTTCGTTAACTTTTTAGAATTCGATATTCCCTTTGTCAACGGAAAGTAGGAATATTATATTCCTTGCCGAGCAAGGCATCACTGGCGGCAGAGGGATTTTCTGGCCAGGATTATGGCTCCCGAAACCGCATCGCCGTCGGCCGGCTTCAGCCGTCGGCGGACGTCGGGAGCGAGCCATGGCTCAAGCGGGCTGGACAACCCTCCGAGCAACGTAACCCGCGGCGCGCCTTTTTCGAACAGCACCCGCACGAAGGTGTCGATCTGCTCGGCAGCGCCTTGCACGATCCGCCGACCGGCCGGATCGCCCTGGTCGGCATGGCGGATCACCATCGGCGCCATGGCGGCATAGTCCGTCGCGCTGGCGCGGTCCATCCAGGCCACCGCCTCGAACGGATCGTCCTTGAAGCGCTGCATCACCTCGGCCAGCAGCGCCGTCCGCTCATGCCGGCCGTCATGGGCTCGCAAGGCAAGCTGCACTGCCTTCAGTCCAAGATCGGCGCCGCTGCCCTCGTCGGAAATCGGAAAACCGTAGCCGCCGACGCGCAGGTCGCGCCCTTCGACAAAGCCGAGCCCGATCGAACCGGTCCCGGCTATGACGATGGCGCCGTCTTGACCCGAATGCGCGCCAAGGCAAGCCGCGACGCCGTCGCTGAGGAAGTCGATGCTCGCAAAGGGTTGTTCGATGCCATGAAACGCCTCGAGCGCACCCTTACGGCCGATGCCGGCAACACCGATACCCGCGCGGATACTGGCGATTTCCGCCGCCGCGAACCCTGCCTCTTCGATCGCCGCGCCAAAGGCTTTGGCAATCGAGGCCCAGGCCACCTCTATACCGAGTCGCGTTGTCGCCGGGCCCGACAGGCCTTGCCCGAGCACGGTTCCTGCCTCGTCTTCGATACGCGCCCGGCAGCCGGTTCCGCCGCCATCGACGCCCAGGAAATAATGCGGAGACGCCCCACCGGCACTCATTGCCTTATTCGTTCGATCTGGGCGCCGCACAGCCGGAGCTTGCGGTCCAACTGCTCGTACCCGCGGTCGAGATGATAGACGCGATTGATCGTCGTCTCGCCCTCCGACACCAGCGCTGCCAGCACCAGCGAGACGGAGGCGCGCAGGTCGGTCGCCATCACTTGCGCGCCCTTCAGCTTCTCGCCTCCGCGCACCAGCGCCATGGTGCCTTGCAGCTTGATATTGGCGCCGAGCCGCATCAGTTCAGGCACATGCATGAAGCGGTTCTCGAAGATCGTCTCGCGCAACAGCGAAGCGCCCTCGGCACAGCACATCAACGCCATGAACTGCGCCTGGAGATCGGTCGGAAAGCCCGGATAGGGCTCCGTCGTCACGTCGACCGCCTTGAGCGGCCCGTCTCTCGATACGATCAGCCCGCGGTCGCCCGGCCATATTCTCACACCGGCTGCTTCGAGCAGCTGGACGACGGATGCCATGTGCTCGAGCCGCGCGTGGGTCAGCTCGAGCTGACCGCCGGTGATGGCCGCTGCGACGGCATAGGTGCCGGCCTCTATCCGGTCCGGGATGATGTCGTGCGTGGCGGCGCGCCAGTCTGTGCTGCCCCCGATCAGGATGCGGTGCGTGCCGGCGCCCTCGATCCGCGCGCCCATGTCGTTCAGGCAGGCGGCAAGATCGGCCACCTCCGGCTCGCGGGCCGCGTTGAGGATCTCGGTCTCGCCGTTTGCCGTCGTCGCCGCCATCATCGCCGTTTCGGTCGCGCCGACCGACGGCGAGCTCAAAACGATGCGCGCGCCTTTCAGTCCGCCCGGCGCAGACGCGACGATCAGTCCGTTTTTGATCGCGATATCGGCGCCAAGTGCGGCAAGTGCGGCGACATGCATGTCGACCGGCCGTGCGCCGATCGCGCAGCCGCCAGGCAGCGAGACCCGGGCATGGCCGAAGCGGGCAAGCAGTGGACCGAGAACCAGCACCGTCGCGCGCATGCGCCTGACGGTATCGTAGCTTGTCTCCCTGGAAGCGGCAGCACTGGTATCGATTGTGGCGGCATGCGCCGATCTGGTGACTTCGGCCCCATGAAGGCCGACGACGCCAAGCATGTTGTCGACATCCGTCACCTCAGGCAGGTTGGTCAGCTGCAGCGGATAGGGGCTGAGCAACGCCGCCGCTATTTGCGGCAAGGCCGCGTTCTTGGCGCCGGAGATCGTCACCGCGCCCTCAAGCCTGTGCCCGCCGACGATCCGCAATTTGTCCATGGCTCTGACCTAATCCCGAGCTGTCGGCGAGTCTACGATCTTTCATGTCCGAATCGTCGACATGCCCGAAGGCTGGGCCGCAACCGCACCAGTCGAGATTTGATGGTTCATTCTTGGCTGTCAATCAGAGACGGAATAATTTATTCCTTGGCTTGGCATTGTCGATGACAGGCAATGGAGGAACGCATGTCCGTCCTGAAGAAGATCGAGGCCAAGCTCGAAGTCATGGCGCCCGGCGACCGCGAGATCGGTCGGTATATCGTCGATAATCCCGACCAGATGCTCCGCCTGTCGACGGCGGCGCTTGCCGCCGAGATCGGCCGCAGCCAATCGAGCGTCGTCAAATTCAGCCAGAAGCTCGGCTATTCCAGCTATCAGGAGCTTAAGCTCGCCGTCAGTGAGGCCAAGTCGCAGGAATGGCACGTGCCGGCCGGCATGATCCACGGTTCGATTGAGGTCGATGACAGCTATCTGGTCATCTTGCGCAAGCTGATCGGCAGCAAGCTCTTGTCGATGCAACAGACCGTCGCGGCCAACACCGAGCAGGAAATCGGCAAGGCCCTCGAAGCGTTGCACGGTGCGCGCCGCATTCATTTGGCCGGCGTCGGCGCATCCTCGCTGGTGGCGCGCGATTTTTCCTACAAGCTGATGAAGCTCGGCCGCAACGTGCTGCATGACAGCGACAGCCATGTGCAAATGGCCAATGTCTCGACGCTTGGACGAGGTGACGTGCTGTTCGCGCTCTCCTATTCCGGGGCGAGCATCGAAACCCTGCGGATAGCTGAACTTGCCCGCAAACGTGGCACCACCGTTATCGCCGTCACCGGACTTCGCGACAATCCGCTGAGCCGGGTTGCCGACATTCGCCTCCACACGATCGCCGATGAAGAGCGCGCGCGCTCGTCATCGATAACTGCGCGTGATGCACAACTGACGCTGACCGACCTGCTGTTCATCCTGCTCGTGCAGAAGCAGCCTGACGCCAACGAATACGTCCACAACAGCGAATTGGCCGTCTCGGTGCTGAAGGCTTAGCGCTCTTCGCCGTCTCGCGTTAAGGCCTCAGTTCCTCCCTGGCGCTGCACGCCGACAAGAGCAACTTTCGTCCTCCTTGGTGAAATAGCTTTCTTCAATGTGCTCACCCGCTTTCTTCGTCCGGCTGGCAGAGAGTCGCGGGAGCGCCGATTGGTCAAATGCCGCCGGTCGAAACAAATGTTGACAATGTCATCTGTTGTTGCGAAAGCGTTCAGCCTCGAATTTGACGGCCGGGTGAGACAATGGACGACCTTGGAGCACAGGAACAAGCGGTTCTCGACCTCATTGCGGCGAACCCATTCGCCGGCCAGCAGGACATAGCAACGGTGCTCGGCATCGCCCGCTCGACGGTCGCGGCCCACATCGTGCAACTCGTCAACAAGGGATACATTCTCGGCCGTGGTTACGTCTTGCCGACGTCCAAGCGCATGGTCTGCGTCGGCGGCGCGGTGCTCGACCGCAAATACCACGCCAAGAAGGATCTGATTTTCGAGACGTCGAACCCGGTCGACGGCTATCGCAGCTTCGGCGGGGTTGCCCGCAACGTCGCCGAAAACCTTGCCCGCCTCGGCGTCGACATAAGCTTCGTCTCGATCGTCGGCGACGATGAAACCGGCCGCTCACTGGTGCGGCATCTGCGCGACCTCGGCGCCGATGTCAGCCAGGTCATCACCACCACGGAACGGCCGACGGCGGAATACGCGGCCATCCTCGACCGCAACAACGACCTCGTGCTCGGCATTGCCGACATGGAGATCTTCGATCTGTTTTCGTCGTCCTATCTCGACCGCTTCTGGCCGCATCTGGCTTCGGCGACATGGGTGTTCATCGACTGCAATCTGCCGGCCGCGACCCTCGCAGCACTGATCTCGCGCAAGCAGGGTGCGCGCTTCAAGCTCGCAGTCGACACGGTATCGGCGCCGAAATCAGCGCGCCTGCCGAAGGACCTGACCGGCGTCGATCTTCTGTTCACCAATCATGACGAGGCCAACACGATGCTCGGCATGACGGATGCCGACAGGCGGCTGACGCCGGAGGAAGCAGCGGCAGCGCTGCGCGCGGCCGGCGCCGGCGAGGTGGTCGTGACCGTGGGCGCGCATGGATTTGCCGTTGCGACCGAGAGCGGTGTGACGACCATGCACTCCGTCCCGGCGCAGCCCGTCGATATCACCGGCGCCGGTGACGCGATGATCGCCGGCACACTGTACAAGGTGCTTTCGGGTGAGCCGGTCGCTCATGCCGTGCGCATCGGCGCGCTGCTTGCCACACTGACCACCGAGAGCGAATCCAGCGTCCATCCCGATCTGTCGCCGCGCTTCCTTGCCGCCGGCATGTACCGCATTCCTGCCTGAAAGCGAGATGATATGAAACCTTTCCTTGTCCACCTGAACGATGAAGTCGCTGCTGCGCTTGATGAAGGCCGCGCGGTGGTGGCATTGGAATCGACGATTATCACCCACGGCATGCCATATCCGGCCAATCTGGAAACTGCCCGTGGTGTCGAGACCGTAGTGCGTGAAAACGGCGCCGTGCCCGCCACGATCGCAGTGGTCGCCGGCAAGATCAAGGTTGGCCTCGACGACCGTGAACTGGAAGAGCTGGCAGCGGCAAAGGGCGTGGTCAAGGCTTCCGGGCGCGATCTCGCCGCCATCATGGTGCGCGGCGGCTCGGCCGGAACCACCGTCTCGGCGACGATGCGGATCGCCGCTTTAGCCGGGATCGGCATTTTTGCGACCGGCGGCGTCGGCGGCGTGCATCGCGGCGCCGAAGCCACTTTCGATATCTCCGCCGACCTGACCGAACTCGGCCAAACCGGCACGACCGTCGTCTGCGCCGGAGTTAAGTCGATCCTCGATATTGCGAAGACGCTGGAATATCTGGAAACTCAGCGCGTGCCGGTGATCGCCTATGGGAGCGATGATTTTCCGGCTTTCTACACCCGCTCCAGCGGGCTCAAGGCCGATCATCGCCTCGACACGCCCGACGAGATCGCGCGAGCCATGCTGCTGCATGACGAGATGGAATCCGGCACCGGCATTCTCGTCGCCAACCCTATCCCCGAAGCGGACGCGCTCGATCCGGCGTTCATCGACGGCACGATCGCAGCGGCCGTGGCTGAGGCCGAGAAGCGCGGCATCGGGCGCAAGGAACTAACGCCGTTTCTGCTCGCACGCATCAATGAGCTTTCGCAAGGCCGCAGCCTGAAGGCCAACATCGCGCTGGTCCGCAACAACGCCGCGCTTGCTGCCCGCATTGCGGTGGCGCATGCGGAATTGAAGAGCGCGACCAGATAGAGACAGCATCCGGCCAGCGCTACCGGCCTTCGATTTCAGCCCGGCGCCAGGTCGAAGATGCGCCCGGCATTGAGGATGTTGTTCGGGTCGAAGGCTGCTTTCAGGCGGCGCATGGCCGCGATCTCGGCGTCGCTGCGCACAAGGTGCAGCCATTCCTTCTTGTCGAGGCCGATGCCATGTTCGGCCGAAACGCCGCCGCCGGCGGCGGCAACACCGCGGTACACGATGCCGTATGCGGCCGCCGGATCCGCGGTGCGGACCTGATAATGCAGATTGCCATCGCCGAGATGGCCGAAGACGTAGATGTCGGCGCCAGGGTCGACGGCCCTGATGGCGGCTTCTGTTTCGCCCAGGAAAGTCGCCATTCTCACCAGTGGGATGCTGATATCGACGCCGATCAGGCCTGCCATCGAAAACAGGAAACGGTTGGCCTCTTCTCGCACCGCCCAGAGCGCCCGGAATTCGCGCGGCGATTGCGAGACGACCACGTCGTCGATCACGCCATCTTCAACCGCCTGCATCAGCACCGCGGCAAAACGTTCGCCGTCGCGGTCGGGCTCGCTGCCCTGTATCTCGGCAAGCACATAGACGGGCGAGCCGGCGGGCAGCGGCGCCAGCGCCTCCATGCCGGCGATCATGGCGCCATAGAGCGGTGCGAAATTCACCTCATAGGCCGATAGCAAGGGCCCGAGCTTCCGCCTGAGCAGCGCAAGCAGCGTGATCGCCGCGTCCAGCGAAGCAAGCGCGCAGAAGCCGTTGATCTCGGTGGCCGGCTTCGGATGCAGCCGCAGGCATGCGCGCGTGACCACGCCGAGCGTGCCTTCGCTGCCGATGAACAATTGGCTGAGGTCGTAGCCGGAGTTGTCCTTCGCCAAACCCTTGAGCGAGGTCAGGATACTGCCGTCGGCAAGCACCGCTTCCAGGCCAAGCACCTGAGCCCGGTACATACCGTAGCGCAGCACGCGGATGCCGCCGGCATTGGTGGCGACATTGCCGCCGACGGTGGCCGTGCCGCGCGCTCCGATGTCGACGCCGAACAGCAAGCCGGCCGCATCGGCGGCTTCCTGCACCGCTTGCAGCGGCGCGCCGGCCTCGGCGATGATGGTCGCCGCCTCGCGGTCGAGAGCTTCAACGGAAGTCATGCGCTCCAGCGACAGCACAGCTTCGCCGGGTTGGATGCGAGCGCCGCCGGCAAGCCCGGTCCGGCCCCCCTGGACCACAAGCCTCTGCCCCGCCTCATTGCACAGGCGCAGTATGTCCGACACCTCGCCGGCAGTGCGCGGTCGCAGCACGACCTCCGGCCGCGCACCGGTTTTGCCGTCGGGGTCTTCCCTGTAACGCGGCCCGGCCTCATCTGCCGAGACGATCGCGGACCGATCCAGCCGACCCTCAAGTCGCGACAGAAGCTCGGCGGTTCGCGAGGAGAGGGCGCTCACGGACGCTATTGGCGCGCAGATATCGATGCAACGCACGCGAAGACCGGCGAGGATTGCAGGAGCGGCTTGACGCGAATTTCGCTGGAAAGAAAACATGCGGAAAACCCGCCAAAAATGCAGTCGGTTGCTGTCGCCATGCACCGCTCCTGTGTAACAGGTCGACCATAGGCGCGGACCGCGTTTTGTCAAACTGTGGCAGTTGGTGATGGGTGGCTCGACGCCTGCGTTTCGGCGCGGACCACCTTGATGTCGGCGCCTGCCGCCCATGCTCCGATATCGTCGCGGCGTAAGGCCGCAGCCATCATGTCCGGAAACAGATCCGGCGTGCAGGCAAAGACGGGAATACCAAGGGCTGCTACCGAGCCTGCCATTGTGGGATCGTAGCCGGGCCGGCCTTGATCGGTCAGCGCCAGAAGCACGACGACATTTACGCCGGATCGAACCAGCGCTGCCAGTCGCCGCAGCAGGTCCTGGCCATTACCGCCTTCATAGAGATCGGTGATCAGCACCAGATGCGACTTGGTGGGCCGTTCGATACGGTCGGCGCAATAGGCGACCGCCTGATTGATGTCGGTGCCGCCGCCAAGCTGCACGCCGAACAGCACCTCGACGGGATCGCTGAGCTCTTCGGTCAGGTCGACGATCGCCGTATCGAAGCAGACAAGCTTCGTGCGCACAACCGGCAGCGAGGCCATCACCGCCGCGAAGATCGAGGCGTAGACCACCGAGCTTGCCATCGAGCCGGACTGGTCGACGCAGAGAACGACCTCATCCAGATCGACAAGCCGGCGCTGCTTGCGCATGAAGCCGACCAGTTTCTCCGGCACGATGGTCCTATGCTCGGGTTGATAGTGGCGAAGGTTCGCCGAAATAGTGCGCTGCCAGTCGATATCGCGTGCACGCGGGCGGTTGGTGCGTCTCGATCGATCGAGAGCGCCGCGTATCGCCTCCGCGGTCTTCTGCTCCAGCTTCTGCATCAGCTTGCCGACGATATCGGCAATGATCGTCCGGGCAATGTCCTTGGTCTTGGCCGGCATGACCGAGCGCAGCGAAATCAGGTCGGCGACGAGATTGACGTCAGCCTCGATCGCTTTGAGGAATTCCGGTTCCATCAGCATCTGCTTCAGGTCCAGCCGTTCGAACGCGTCCTTCTGGACGATCTGGACGACCTGCGCCGGAAAGAAGGAGCGAATGTCGCTCATCCATTGCGCGACGCGCGGCGCCGACCGGCCAAGGCCGCCACGCCGCTTGCGCGGGTCGGCAGAAGCGGCGCTAACGCCGTCGCCGTAGAGAGCGTCGAGTGCCGCCGAAAGCCGTTTATCGTCGCTGGAAAGTGCCCCAGACGTTTCGTCATCGGCGCCGCTCGCCAGTCGCCAGCGGCGCTCCCTTCCGCCATCGGCAGTGAGCGGGCCGGGTTCGTTCATTTCGGCCTCGTCATCCATTGCCGGTTTCTCCGTTGAGCAACGGTCCAAGCAGCCCCAGGTGCCGGCGCCATGCCTCGCCGCCATCCGGCGTCGGCGTCACGCCAGCCGGCAAGCGCGCCGCGCGGCCGAGGACCGCTTCGATCAGCCGGCGGCGTTCCATGCTGTCCAGATTGGAAAAGACACGGCGCAGCAGCGGTAGATGCGCAATGAAAGCATCTTCGTCCAGGGATCTGAGCCACCCATCGACCGCACCGCGCAGACCCTCGTCATAAATCAGCCGTTGACCGGCTGTGCTGAAGAAGCCTTCGAAGAACCCGGCCGCGTCAGTGACAGGCGTCCCCGGTGACAGGTGTCGCCCGAGCAGCCCGGCAGCGGCTTCGGCGGACAGGCGACCGGCTTCATACAGCAGGTGCGCGGCGCACCCGGCCAGCAGCGCCGTCGACCGTGACGCCTCCGGCACGGCCGCCAGCCCGTTGCGCCATCCGTCCAGCACGTCTTGGCCGGGTTCGACCAGCCTGATCGCCTCATCGGCCTTGCGCATCGCCCCAACCAGTGTCGCGGCGGCCTGCTCATCCAGATCGCGCGCAGCGTAGGGAAGCGCGATCGCACCTTCAACGATCAGCCGCTCCATGAGGCCGGACAGACGGTCCGTTTGCGTTTTGCGGGCCTCGCCGTAGCGGACAATGTCGGCGAGCGGCGGCACCGACGCCAGGATCTCCAGGCATTCACTGCTGCGCGCCGCGCGTGCCTCCAACGCCGTGAGGCCGGCAGTAGATGCTTCCGACAAGTTTGCCGTGATGGCGCTCTGGACCAGTGCCGCAAGCGTATCGAGCGTCGCCGCCGTTTCGATCATCCGGATCAGGCGGCCATTGGCAGCCTTTTCGATGGTCGGCCCGTAGATCAGGTTCTCGACCAGACGAACGGCATATTCCGGTTCCCACGCTAGGGTCCACCGCTCGCGGAAGGTGCCACGGCTGCGACCGGCATCGGTCAGTCTGCCCCAATGCACACCAAGCACGTGCAGCCGATGCAGCAATGTCGAGCGAAACAGCCCGCTCTCGCTTCGCAGGTCGACCGACAGTTCCCGCTCCAGCGCCTCGGGTTTTAGGCGCGCCGCCTTTTGGCTACGCTGCAGATCCTCGATCAGCGGCGCCAGCGGTGTGTCGGGCGGAATTTCCCCTACGTCCGAACCCAGAAGCAGCTCGGCCTCAACCAACCTCCACAGCAACGCTTCGCCGTTGAAGAGGGCGGCGATCGCGGCGTCGCGCAATTCCTCAAATCCGGGTTTCGGTCGTTCGCGAATCGCGGCAAGCGTCCGGGCGAGCCGCTCCGCTTCGATCAGCGAGGCGGTCGAGATCAAGTGACCCTTCGCCCGCAGCACGGCGGCGATCGTCGCAAGCCACAGGGTCGCCGCATCGCGCCGGCCGCGCGTGCGCCAGAGATGCTTACACCAGCCCGGTGCGACGACGCCCGCGCCATAGCCGTATCCCAGCGCCAGGCGCGGTCCCGTCCACGGTGCCCATGTCATTGTGCTCTTGCGCCGGGCAATTCCCTTGATCAGGACCTGATCGTTTTTCTGAGTGTGGGTGGCCTGCAGCGCCGGCACATGCCATGCCCCGCAGACGACGGCGATCGGCCCGTCGAACTGCTTACGCGCCTTGGCGATTTCGAGCCGCATATGCGCCTCGCGCTTGGCTTCGAACTGCGCGATCGGACCCTCACCATTCCGCAGTGTCGTCATCGCATCGGCGATGGCCGCAAATATGGGGCCGGGTTCCGGGTTCTGTTCAATGATGTCCGACCACCAGCTTTCGCCGTCCTCATAACCGGCGGCGTGTGCCAGCATGGCTATCGGATCACGCGGAAGCGGAGCCGCGTCACCATCCTCGGGGGCTTGGGTAGCTTCGGTCGCATCGGTGTCCTCCGCGCCACCGATCGCAGCAGTGGTGAACCGTGCCGATGACGGCAGGTCGATAAACTGCAACGTCGCCTTATTGCCCACAGCCCAAAGCGCCGCCTGGTATTCGGGCGAGAACTCGGCAAAAGGCCAGAAGCTTGTCGAAGCCGGATCGTCCTCCGGATAGCAAAGGAGCGCCACAGGCGGCTGCATTTCGGGGCGGGCCAGCATGGGCAGAAGCTCAGAGGCGTCGATCGGCCCCTCGATCAGCACGGCGACCGGGTTCAAATCCTGCAGTGCCTGCACCAGGCTGTCGGCGGAACCCGGCCCGTGATGGCGTATCCCGAAATAGGCAATGTCGCCGTGGCCCATGGCGTCAGATCGCTGCGTTCAGCGCCGCGTAATAGCCGGCATAGTCGGCCCGCCTCTTGAGCACGGTTTCCAGATATTCCTCCAGCACCACCTTGTCCTGCACCGGATCCTTCACGATCGCCCCGACAAGGCTGGCGGCGAGACCTTCGGCGCCGAGCTTGCCACTGTCGAACCACGCCGCCTGGCTGAGCCCGCCAACCATCGTGGCGATCGCTTCTGCGGTCGACAGCGAGCCGGAAGGCGTCTTCAGCGTCACCTTGCCGTCGGCAGTCGCGCCGGAGCGCAATTCGCGGAAGATGGTCAGCACACGGGCGATCTCCTCGCCGACATTTTTCGGCACCGGCAGGTCGAGTCCACCAGCCATCTCGTCGACCCGTTTGGAGACGATCGCCACCTCTTCGGCCATGTCTTCCGGCAATGGCAGCACCACGACATTGAAGCGACGCTTGAGCGCCGAGGAGAGCTCGTTGACACCTTTGTCGCGGTTGTTTGCCGTGGCGATAATGTTGAAGCCGCGCTGGGCGTAGATCGAGGTGTTCAATTCCGGGATAGGCATCATCTTTTCGGAAAGCACGGTGATCAGCGTGTCCTGCACGTCTGAGCCCATGCGGGTCAGTTCCTCCAGCCGGCAGAGCTTGCCGTTCTGCATGGCTCGGTAGAGCGGCGTCGGCACCAACGCTTCCTGGCTCGGGCCCTTTGCCAGTAGCTGCGCATAGTTCCAGCCATAGCGGATCTGGTTCTCGTCGGTGCCGGCCGTGCACTGCACGATCAGCGTCGAGTCGCCCATGATGGCGGCGGCAAGATGTTCAGACACCCAGGACTTGGCGGTTCCGGGAACGCCGAGCAGCAAGAGTGCACGGTCGGTGGCGAGCGTCGCTACCGCGGTTTCCATCAACCGGCGGCGACCGACATATTTTGGCGTTACCAAGGTGCCGTCACCGGCCTTCCCGCCTAGCAAATAGGTCAGCACAGCCTGTGGCGACAGGCTCCAGCCGGCAGGCCTCTGCCGGTCGTCATCGCGCGCCAGCGCCTGCAATTCCGAAGCGTAGGCCTGCTCGACCGGGAGGCGGATGGCTGCGTTCATTTTGCTGTTCTCCGGATTGGTCATGTGTTGCTTCCAGGCCCCGCCAGTGATGCGTTGAGACGTAGAAGCCCGAGTGAAGGAGCCGCGGGCGGCACGCCCGCCGCGACCATGTCGTCGATCAATTTCGCTGCCGTGGTCGCGGTGGCAAGGAAGCCGATCGTCTCCAGTACATCGTCGAGACCCCGCCGCGCGGCGTCGTCTTTTCCGCCGGCGGCGGAACGCAGTGCGGCGAGCGCCTGTCCATTCGTCAGGTCGTCCCATTCCAGCCAGTCGACATCGATGCCTTCCGCCAGGTTGATCATGCCAAGATAAGTTGTCTCCTTGAGGATCAGCCTGATGAGGACACGCTTTCTGCGGCTGTCCAGGCGCGGCATGAGGTGAAGCACGAACAGCGCCGGTTTGCCGCCTTCGGCGATAAGCGTATCCGCCATCTGCGTAAGGGCGGCTTCGCTCCCTGAGGCGGCGACCATTCGTGCGATCAGGATGTCGGCTTTATTGTCGGCACCGAATTGCCAGCCTCCTATGAATTCGGCTTCCGTAGTGTTGAACCGTTCGGTAAGGTCGACGAGGTTGCATATCTCGAACAGTTCGGCGCGGCGTTGCTCCTGCGCTTGGGATTTTAGTTTTGCTGGAGTGTAGATCGTCCGGCGGCGGATGAAGCCCGATCTGCCTTCAGTGATAAAGGCGGCGAGTTCGGCTACGGGATCGTCCGGTCCACCGTCGCTCGGGCGAACGTGCTCTCCTAATCTTGCCAGCAGCCGGCCAGCCAGTTCGCGCACCTTGCCGGACCTGTCGGCGGAAAGGCTTTTCAGGAAAGGCACGTCCTCGGCACTCAGGCCGAAGCGCATAAGCTCGACCAGCGCAAGCCTGACTTCCGCCGGTTCGCCCGACGCCTTGGCTTCGATCAACATTCGAGCCGATGTCGGGTCGGTACGGCGCATATCGGCAAGGGCCAAGCGTCGCGCGGCGGGATAGAACTCATCCCAGTTTTCCGCAGTCAGTTTCTCTTGTGGGGCAAGCCTTTCCCCGTTCATGCTTGCTTGCCAGTCTACCCATGGTGCGTAGACGTCCGAGCTGTTCTGATCCGAGGGCATCCAGTCCATGGGATGGAGCACAAAGCCGCGGCTGGCGACGAGCGCCGCCACGCGTGCCTTTCGCCTCGCGTCGGCGGCGTGCTTCAGAGCGGCTCTCAACAACGGCCGAAATCGTGCCGGCAGAATGGGCAGGGCAAGTCTGGGCAGCGGCGGACGACGCTTGAGTGTCGTCGGCGCGGCCGGCCGCAGCGCGACGTCGAGCGCTTGTGCTGCGATTGCCAGGAGCCGGCGCTCCTGTTCGTCGGGACTTGCACCGCTGGCGATTGCCTTCCATCCGGCCGGAGCCAGATCGAACGTAGCACCGCCGGTGATCCAGCAATCGCGCATTGCCGCCAGGCCTGTTTGCTCGCTTTCGTTCACGCCAGATCAAGCCTCCCGAACTCGCTTTGCGCCGCCAGAAGCTCAAGCCGGGCGCCGTTCCAGAGCGCTGCCGTGGCCGCAAGGTCGAGGCCGAGCAAGGTTTGATCTACCGCGCCGGCGATCGGCAAGGCGATCCCCTGCGGTTCATCCTCCGCCTGCCACCATGCCGTGCCCCGATCGTCGAGCAGGATAGCGCCGGGCGGCAGCATGAGGGGACAATCGGCGATCCAGGGCGCGGCGTCCTGATGGGAAGCATGCGTGGCGAGCGGATCCTTCGCGGTGCCAAAAGCAAAATCGGGCCACGCGCCGGGCGCAACCTCCCCTATGCGCTCCACCACGAGGGCGCGGAGCGGCATGCGTGATGGATAAAACACCAGTCGGGCATTGAAACGGTCGCCTGGTGCAAAAGCGTTGGACCGGCGCCCGGCCGAAGCCGGGAAAAAGTCGAGCAGCACGGCAAATTGCGGGGTGGCGCTTTTCAAATCGAGCAGCCAGGTCGAATGGCTGACCAGACCATCGCGGCGGCTCTCGATCTTCTCGCCGAGAACTTCCCAGAGGCTTTCAACCCGTCTTGCATCCGGACTGCTGAGAACCTGTTCGCGGGGTTCAGACGTTGATACGAGGCGCTTCAGCTCGGGGTCGTCGGGCTCCGACCGCCACGCCTTGGCCAGCAGCACGAGCTTGCCGAGCTCGCGGATTGCCGCATCAGACCGTTCCTCGCTGCGCAGCGCCATCAGCCGCGACGGAATCTCGTCGATACGGCCGGCGAGCGCGGCTGCCTTCATATCGACTAGCCGCGCAGCAATCCGCCGGCAACGGTCGCTGCTGGCGTCGACAAACCCGGACAGACCGAGCCGTAACTGGTCGGCTATCCACTGATCAAGCTCATCAAGCCCAGCCGACACTGCTTCTCGTGTGCTTTCCGCCCGCTTGCGCTGCGCCGCCTCGCGACGCTCCAGCGCCGCGATGTCTTCAACGGCGGTGCTCTCGTCGGCTCGTGCGGCTTCGCCAATGCGCTTGGCTTCCGCGCCGGGTACTGGTTGCGCCGGCTGTGGCGTTGTCTTCCTGCGTCGGCCAAGCCAGTCATTCACCCATTCCGGCGTGGTATTGGCAGCGGCAAAACTGGCTGGCGCGGTGGCGGCAATCCACATCAGGGCCAGCGTGTGCTTGCATGGGAATTTGCGCGAAGGGCAGGTGCATTTGTAGCCGTGATCACCCGTGTCGACCACCACTCGATAAGGATTGGAGCCGGAGCCCTGGCATTCGCCCCAGATGAGCGCCTGCTGCTCATGCTTTTCGAGCCGCGGCCAGTTCGTTCGTTTGGTGAGCTTGGAGGCGGCGCTCAGCGACGCCTGATCGGGAGCAAGCGCCTCAATGCTTTTCAGATCGAATTCCAAGCCGCGCTTCTCCCCGCCCCGACGCAGTATAGATAGCGGTTTGTGAAGAATTATTATAGCTCTGGCATGGTGAAGATTGGCATGCCTTGGCCCTGTTTTGATGGGCCGGGACATGCCTCAGACGCAAATGGGGTCGACTGTTATTCGGCAGACAGAACGGGCTTTGGTAGCCGGCGGCCTAGGCGGAAGCGTTCAGGCTCTGCCCTTCAGGAACTCGACCACCATTGCCGCGGTCCAGGTGAAGCGATTGCCGCCGAGCGGCTCGCCGCTGAGGGGATCGTAATATTCGGCAAAACCGCTCTCGGCGATCAGCTCGAGACTGGATTGCGTGATCCGTTGTGCGATTTGGCTGTGGCCGGCGGCGGCAAGGCCGTCGGCGATCATGTAGTTGACCACCAGCCAGACCGGGCCGCGCCAGTAGCGCTTTGGGTCGAAGCGCCCATCCTCAGGATCGTGCGACGGGACGATGTAACGCGCTTTGCCGGCGATGCGCTCGATCGTTGCAGCGATGGTCGCTGCCCGGCTTTCCGGGATGGCCGAAAATACCGACAGAATGCCGCCGACCGACGCGCTGTCAACATGCTTTCCGGCCACTCGGTCGAAACAAATGTACTGGCCATGCGCGTCGCTCCACAGCCGTTCCATTGCCGAAAGCCCCTTTTCGGCACGGGCGCGATTGGCTTCTGCGATTTCGGTTTCGCCAAGTGCCTCGGCGAGATCGGCAAGGTCGGCGGCGGAACGGATCAGGATGGCGTTGAATCCGGGATCGACGACCTGGAATGGCGAGGCATCGTGCAGCCGGGCATTATCCCAGCCAAGCCCGCGGAAATGCTGCAACAGCCAGACATAGCGGTCATACTGTGCCTTGGTTGGACGATGCGCCGGATCGGCGTGCAGGATGTCGCGGCGGGTGTAGGGCTCGACGCCTTCGGTCGGCACGCGCTCGAACGCCTCGTCCCAGTCGATCGAGTTGTCGCGGCCGGACTCCCATGGGTGGATTATGGCGACCAGCCCTTCGCCGTCCGGGTCGCGATTTTCGTAGAACCAGCGGTGCCAGGCATCGATTTTCGGCAACAGCGCGCGGGCGCGCTCGGCCGCCAGGGTCTTGTCCTTGGCCTGGTCGAACAAGCGGCGCACGGCAAAGCCGGCGACCGCCGGCTGGGTGATGCCGGAGGTGGCAGTCGGGCGGTTGGTTCGCCAGACCTCCGGCCCGGGGAAATAGCCGTCGCTCCAGACATGGAAGACGATGTGCGGCACCATGCCGTCTGGCCATTGGTGGGCGAACAGCGTGTCGATCTCGGTCCAGGCGCGCGCCTCGTCATAGTGGGCAAGGCCGAGCGCGGTCAGGCAGGAATCCCAGTTCCACTGAAACGGGTAGAGCCCCTTGGTCGGTATGGTATAGGTGCCTTGGTCATTTTCCCTGAGCACCTCGACGGCGCGGGCGATGGTTTCGTCGACAGCAAGAGATATCATCGGGGCGTTCGTACTTTCAGAATCGAAGGGGATCAAAGGGCGTTGGTGGTTTCGGGATCGAACCAGCGGATGCGATCGGGTTTGGGCGAAAGCCGCAAGTGATCGCCGACGGCGACCGTGGCATTCGATTCGAGGATGGCGCGGAACAGGCCGCCCTCGACGTCGCAGGTGACCAGCGTGTGCGGTCCGAGCGGCTCGACAACGCGCACGGTGGCGTTAATACCTTCGTTGCCGGCGTCCACATCCTCGGGGCGAATGGCGAATTCTATCGTCTGCTTGTCCGATTTGGGGCCGGGCAGCGTCAGCCCGGCGACGGTCCAACTGCCGTCGGCCGTCTTCGTCGCCGGGATGAAATTCATCGGCGGGTTGCCGATGAAGGAGCCGACGAAGCGGGCCGCCGGATTGCGGTAGACCTCTACCGGCGAGGCGGCCTGGACGATGCGGCCCTGATGCATGACGGCGATGCGGTCGGCGAGGCTCATCGCCTCGACCTGGTCGTGGGTAACGTAGATGGTGGTGGTCTTGGACGCCGCGAGCACACCTTTGAGCTCGGCGCGCATTTCGAGCCGCAGCAGCGCGTCTAGGTTGGACAGCGGCTCGTCCATCAAGATCACGTCAGGCTCCATCGCCAGGGCCCGGGCCACAGCCACGCGTTGGCGCTGACCGCCGGAAAGCTGGCCCGAATAGCGCTTCAAAAGCTGTTCGATATGCATGAGCTCGGCGGTGCGGTTGACGCGCCCGTCGACCTCCTGCTGCGGCAGCTTCTTCATGCGCAGGCCGAAGGCGATATTCTCGAATACCGTCAGGTGCGGAAACACGGCGTAATTCTGGAACACCATGGCGATGCCGCGTTCGCGCGGCGGCAGATGGTCGACGCGACGGCCGCCGATCCAGACCTCGCCCTGGCTTGGCGTTTCCAGCCCGGCGACGATCCTCAGCAGCGTGGTCTTGCCGCAACCCGAGGCGCCAAGCAGCACCATGAATTCCTGGTCGGCGATGGTCAGGTCGATCGAATGCAGCGCGGTGAAGCCGCCGAAACGTTTTGCCACCTGCTTGATGACGATCTCAGCCATCGGCGTTCTCTTTTGTGCGCGTCATCGGTTGGCGATCCCCCACATGGCGAACAGATATTTGCGAACGGCGAAGATGAAGATCAGCGCCGGAATGACCAGTGCCGCGCCACCGGCAAATTTGAGGTAGAGCGGCGATTCGCCGAGGCTCTGCAACAGGAAGGCAGTCAGCGTCCGGTTCTCTATGGTGAGCACTGCGGCAGCAAACACCTCGTTCCAGGAGATGGTGAAGGCAAACACCGCCGACGCCGCGATGCCCGGCAGCGCCAGCGGCAGAATGACTTTTCGGAATGCCTGCAATCTCGTGCAGCCGAGCGTCCAGGCCGCCTCCTCCAGCTCGACGGGAATGCCGGAGAACAGCGAGAAGGTGATCAGCACCGCAAACGGCAGCGCCAGCGTGGTGTGGACCAGCGCCAGCCCGATCGCGGTGTCGTCGAGGCCGGTGCGGATGAACATCACCGCCAGCGGCAGCGCCAGCAGCGGCAGCGGGAAGGCGCGGGTCATCAGCACGAGGAAACGGAACGTTTCCTTGCCGGGGAAATCGAAGCGCGACAGCGCGTAGCCCGCGGGTGCGCCGAAGCCGATCGAGAGGATCATCGTCAGCGTGGCGACGAGCACGGAGTTCCACAGCGCCTTGGCGACGCCGGCGAAATTGATGAAGAAAGAAAGGCTGCCGAAATCGAATGACGGGAAGAAGCGCTTGGGAAAGGCGGTCACCTCTTCCGGCGACGACAGCGCGTTGACGATCAACAGATAGATCGGCAGCAGCACCCAGACGCAAAGCAGGATGACCGTTGCGACCAGCAACCAGTTGCCGGCTTTGCGGGCCTCAGGCGCGGCGATCGAGATCTCCGCGACAGTGCTCATCAGGCAACCTCGCGATTGCGTTGAATCAGTTTAAGGGCTGATTGGGCGTTGGTCCCGCGCCACCGTGACGACCGCCTGCGTTGCTTGCCCCACGAGGGCCCAAATGAGACTTGAGGCGTTGCGGTGGCCGGGAGCTCCAGACGGGCTACAGGAAGATGCGCCACGGACATTTCGGCCAAGATAGGTCCAGAGCGCCGATTGATGAGCATCCCGTGAGGGCTCCCGGCACCGGGCACCATACTCCAGTTTGCTGAGGTGCATCCATGACCATTTTCGTCGGTCTCGATTGGGGCGGATCGAGCCATGCCGTCTGTATCGTCGACGCTGCCGGCAAGATCCTCGACCACTTTACCGTCGCCCATGATCGCGACGGGCTTGCCGATCTCCTTGCCCGCCTGCGCCGGTACGGCCCGCCCGGCGAGATGTCGGTCGCCATCGAACGGCCGAGCGGGCTTCTCGTCGACGTGCTGGTCGAGGCCGGGTTCGTCGTCACCCCGATCCATCCCAATGTCGTCAAGGCGTGCCGGTCGCGCTATCGCGCCGTCGCCGCCAAGAGCGATCCCGGCGATGCCTACATCCTCGCCGACATCCTGCGGACCGACGGCCATCGGCTGATCCCGCTCAGGCCACAATCCGACGCCATCAAGGCCCTGCGCGCGCTGGTGCGCGGCCGCGACGATCTCGTCGCCAGCAAGGTTGTGCTCGCCAACCAGCTGCGCGCCCTGCTCGACAGCTTCTGGCCTGGTCCCGCCGGCCTGTTCGCCGACATCGCAAGCCCCATCGCGCTGGCGTTCATCCAGCGCTACCCGACGCCGGAAAGCGCCAGCCGCCTGGCCGAGAAGCGCATGGCCGCCTTCCTTGCCCAGAACCAGTATTGCGGCCGGCGCAGCGTCGCTGATGTGCTCGGCCGGCTCCGCTCCGCTCCCAGTCCAACCGCCGCCGAAGCCGAAGCCGACGCCAAGGGCGAACTCGTCCGCGCCATCGCCGGCACTCTCGAAGGCCTCGTCGCCCAGATCGCCAAGCTCTCCAGCCGCATCGAACATGCCGTTGCTCAATTGCCGGAAGGACGCATCGTCATGTCGTTTCCGCGCGCCGGAAAAATCTGCGCCGCCCAGATCACCGCCGAGCTGGGTGACGTGCGCACCCGCTTCCAGAGCGAGGATCATCTCGCCGCCGAGGCCGGCGTCGCTCCCGTCACCTACCAGAGCGGCAAATCCAGAGGCGTCGGCTGGCGATGGGCCTGCAACAAACGCCTGCGCGCTGCCATAACCTGCTTCGCCGACAACTCCAGACATGCAAGCCCATGGGCCGCGAAGATCTATCAAGACGCCAGAAGACGCGGATGCCGGCATCCTCACGCCGTGCGCATCCTCGCTCGCGCATGGCTGCGCATCCTCTGGAGAGCATGGCAGGACGGTATGCCCTACGATCCCCAAAAACACCCAGCCGCACGCGCTTTGCTCGCCAGTGGTTGACACAGGAATCATATCCGCGCCTCCTTCGGCACACGCAGCACCCGCAGGAAGAACAGCGTGAAGCCGATCGAGATGGCGAGGATGAACAGCGCCATGGCGGCGGCGACATTGTGGTCCTGCAGCGTGAACTGCCAATTGTAGGTCTCGCCCATCAGCACCGGCAGATTGGTGCCGCCGAGTGCTGCAACCACGGCAAAGACCTCAAAGGCAAGGATGACGCGCAGGATGATCGCCGTCTGCAGGCTTGGGCGCAGCAGAGGCAGCGTGATCTTGATGAAGCGCTTCCACGGGCTAGCGCCAAAAACCTCCGCCGCCTCGTAGTATTCCCGGGGGATCAGCCCCATGCCGGCGACCAGAATGACCATCATGATGGCGGTCGCGCGCCAGATCTCAGCCAGCGCCACGGCGATGAAGATCGTCAGCTTGCTCTGGTAGCCGAGGAACATGACCGGCCTGTCGATGACGCCGAGATTGGAGAGCAAGGTGTTCAGGAAGCCGGACTGGTCGAAGATGGCGAGCCAGATCAGCCCGGCGGCGAGATCGGAGATGCCGAGCGGAATAGCGAAGATGTAAAGCGCAGCGCTGCGCCCGGTTTCAAGCCGCGACACCACCGTTGCCATCAGCAGCGCCATCACCAGTTGGATCGGCACGACGATGGCGCTCAGCAGCAGCGTATTGCGGACAGTGACCGGAAACTTCCAGCTGCCCGCCATGGTGCGGAAATTGTCGAGCGTAAAGCCGCCGTCGCGGGTGAACGCCTCGAAGGCGACCAACACGAACGGGTAGAGGAAAAAGACACAGAGGAACAGCGTCGCCGGCGTCAGCAGCAGATAGGGCAGGGCCTTGCTGTGCATGGAGCGCTCTCTATTCGAAGCTTCAAAAGGGGTGGGCGCCCGGCGCGCTGGAAATCCGGACGCCCGGGAGGATTCTTAATCGACCGGGCAGGCGCCTTGCGAGGGCTTGTCGGGCGCCCAGCATGGCGCCTTCGCCTGGTCGATGATCGCCTTCAGCGCCGTCGCCTGTTCGTCGAGCACGCCGTGCACATCGTCGCCGCCGAGCACGATGCGCTCGAAGCTGTCGGTGTAGACCTGGTTGAACTTGCCGCCGAGGCCGCCAAGTCCCATCGGCAGCAGCGCCGGCAACGCATCGGGAGCTCCGGTCATGGTGGCGATCACTGGGCTGAAGGCCTTCACCGAGGCCGGCATGTCGTCGGGCAGCTTGACGTCGACGATGGGGAAGAAGTTTGTCGCCTTCACCGTCGCGATCTGGGTTTCCGGTTTCAGCATATAGGCGACCAGCGCCTTGGCCTTGTCCATGTCAGGCGAGGTCTTCGGGATAGCGACACCGGCCACCACCGGCATGTAGCCGCGGCCTGCCGGGCCAGCCGGCGCCGGGAAGGCGACAAACTCGTCGGGTTTCTGGTTGAAGGCGTCGGCGAGGCGCGCCACGTGATCGAATGCCACCCAGACTTCGCCGGTCAGCAGCGGCTCCTGCATGAAGGCATAGTTGGTCGAATTCGGGTTGGTGTATTGCCACAATTCCTTGAACTTATTCCACGCCGTCTCGGCCTCCGCCGAGCGGAATTTCGTCACCATCGAGCCGGTATACGATGGAAGGAGAAAACCCTCGAAGAAACGGTGCTTCAGCCCTTTCGGGCCGGCCGGAAAACCGAATTTGGGCGAACCGGTCTTTTCAGCGATGTTTTTCGCCCACTCGATCAGTTGGTCATAAGTGATGGTGTTGAGATCGGTGCCGGCCGGCAGATATTGCAGCGCCTGTTTGTTGGCCGCCATCAGAAAGGTGGCCTGCATCCATGGCAGGTACTTCTGCTCGCCGGTGCCGAGCATGCCGAGCTTCTTGTAGGTCTCGTTGACCTTGACGCCACCGAGATCGACGCCAGAGAGATCGACAAGGTTCGCGCCGACGGTGGAGAAGTCTCCGTGCAGGCCGCCGAGCACGCCTATGGTGCCGGAGCCGGCCTGCAGTTCGGCCTGAAGGCGGGTGAGCCAGGGCCCGTCCTCGGCGACCTGATAGTCGACCTGGCCGTCAAACCCCTTCAGCACTTCGCTGCGCATCTTCTGTGTCTCTTCCACTGGTCGCGCCTGTGTCGACCAGAACAACACCTGCTGGGCTTGTGCTGCGCCGGCAGCAAGCGACAACGCCAGCACCGCACCTGCCAATGTCCTCAACGCATTCATCGTCGTCTTCCTCCCTGGTTGTGCGCCGCTAAGGCGTCAGTTCCGTCCTGTGGGTGCCGGGCCATGGCTTGCCCGCGAGACAAGTGTCGGCCGGACCAGCCGCGTCAGTGGCGCGTCCGGCCTGTCGCCGATGACGGTCAGCAGCATCTCGCCGATCTCGCGCGCACACCGGCGGATCGAGGCGTCGAAAGTGGTCAGCCCCGGCGGCGCATAGGCGGAGGCGGCTATGTTGTCGAAGCCGATCACCGAAAGGTCGCGAGGAATGGCAAGTCCGGCGCGCCCCGCCTCTTCCATCACAGTCAGCGCCAGCTCGTCGAACAGCGCGACAATCGCCGTCGGCCGGTCGGTGGCGTGCAGAAGCCGGTTGATTGCCTGGATGCGGGCACCGCGATCGAAACGCGGCGCCGTCGCCACATCGAGCCTGACGGACGGATCGCCCCGGCGGGCGATCGCGGCGGCGAGCCCGTCCTGTCTGAGATGGCGAAATGTCATCGGCTCGGAAATCGTCACCAGGCCGAAATGGCGGTGTCCGAGATCGTAGAGCATGTCGAAGGCCTCGCCGAATGCGTGCGCGCCATCGGTATCGAGCCAATGGTAGGCAAAGTCGCCGTCGAGCAGCCGGCCATGCGCGACGAACGGGAAATTGCGGTGACGCAGATAGGCAAGCCGCTCGTCGACCTCGGCGATGCGGGTGACGACGACCCCATCGGCGCGTCCGGATTCGACGACATGGCGAAGCACGGAAAGTTCCGACTGGCCTTGCGCCGCTGCGGCCAGGATCAGGTCGGAGCCGTGCGAAACCAACCCTTCGCCGAGCCCGGTGACGAATTCGCCGAGGAAGGAATCGACCAGATTGGGGCCGCGGATCGGAAGTACCATGCCGACAAAGCCGCTGCGGCCGGAGACCAGCGTGCGGGCTGCGGTGTTCGGCACATAGCCGGCCTGATGCGCAGCCTCGGCGACACGTTGGCGCGTTTTCAAGGCAATTTGCTCGTGACCGGCAAGGGCGCGCGAAACGGTGGTAATCGACAGGCCGAGCTGCGCAGCAAGTTCCTTGAGGGTGGTAACGCGGGCCGGCATCGTTCCTCCCGAACGAAGTTTGAAACGTTTGTAATCACTTCAAGCGAAATTGCAAACGTTTTAAATGGTGCGCGGTCGGTGTTGTTTCTTGCCCGTTGGTTAGCGCGGCCCCTATTCGGCCCCGGCCGGCAAGCTCCTGGCCGGAGATTTAAACGCAGCGGTTGCTTGACTCGGGCGACGCCTTGTGAAAAATTTTGCAGCAACTGATAAAAATATCAAAGGGCGGAAATGGTTGGTTTTGGCAACGGCCTGCTGCGCGACGATGAGACCGGCATGGCAGCCCGTGCCGCCTGGCTTCACTATGCCGGCGGCCTGACCCAGTCGGAAGTCGCCAAACGGCTTGGCCTGACCAGTCTCAAGGCGCATCGCCTGATCACCAAGGCCAATCAGGAAGGCCTGGTCAAAGTCTACATCGACGGCGAAGTCTCCGAATGCGTGGAGCTTGAGGATGAGTTGTCCGGCCGGTACGGCCTCGACTACTGCGAGGTGGTTCCGGACTTCGATGCCGAAGACCTGCCGCTCAAGGCGCTCGGCATTGCTGGCGCGCAGTTTCTCAAGCGCGAGATCGAACGCGGCGAAGAGGCGCTGATCGGCGTCGGCCACGGCCGCACGCTTGCCGCCTGCGTGGAATATCTGCCGCGCATATCGGCCGGCAGGATCCGTTTCGTCTCGCTGCTTGGCGGCCTGACGCGCAAATTCTCGGCCAATCCGCATGACGTCATCCACCGCGTCGCCGAGCGGACTGGTGCGGAGGCCTATGTGATGCCCGTACCGATGTTCGCCAACACGGTCGAGGATCGAACGGTGTTGCTCGGGCAGAAGGGCGTCAGCGATGTCTTCGACCTCGCCAAGACCGCCGACCTGCTCATTGCCGGCATCGGCACCGCCGAGCGTGAGGCCTCGCTTGTCGCCACCGGCATGATCGAGAAGGGCGAGATGGAGGAGATCCGCCGCAACGGCGGCGTCGGCGAACTGCTCGGCCATTTCTTCGACGATGCCGGAAAGGCCGTTGCGACGACCCTTTCCAACCGGGCGCTGGCATTGGCGCGCGAAGACATCAGCAACCGCAGGATTGTCGCCGTCGCCGGCGGCAAGGTGAAGGTTCGCGCCATCAAGTCAGTGCTGGAGGGCCGTTATCTCAAAGGCTTGATAACCGACGAGCGGACGGCGCGATCGCTCGTGGAACAGACGCCGGTCGGGTAGCCGGCAACCATTTCGTTGAAACTACCCTGTGGAGGAGAAGAGAAATGCATGAGAAAGAGAAAGACCTCATCGACGCATTCCTGCGTGGACAAGTCGACCGCCGTGGGCTGATCAAGGGCCTCGGTGCAATGGGCCTTGCCGCCAGCACCGCCGGCACACTGCTCAATTTCGGGCAGACCCGCGCCCTGGCGGCTGATTTCGACTGGCAGGCGCATAAGGGCAAAACCATCAAGCTGTTGCTCAACAAGCATCCTTACGCCGATGCGATGATCGCCAACCTCGACAATTTCAAGAAGCTGACCGGCATGGAAGTCGTCTATGACGTATTCCCGGAAGACGTCTATTTCGACAAGGTTACCGCCGCGCTGTCGGCCAGCTCGCCCGAATACGATGCCTTCATGACCGGCGCCTACATGACCTGGACCTACGGCCCGGCCGGCTGGATCACCGACCTCAACGAATGGATCAAGGATCCGGCCAAGACCAACCCGAAATATGCCTGGGACGACTTCCTGCCAGGCGTCAAGAACTCCTGCGCCTGGAACGGCCAGCCGGGCGGCGCGCTCGGTTCGGCGGACGCCAAGCAATGGTGCATTCCGTGGGGCTTCGAGCAGAACAACATCACCTACAACAAGGGCATGTTCGACAAGGTCGGCGTCAGCGTTCCCGGCAATATGGATGAGATGGTCGCTACGGCGGCGAAGCTCACCAAGGACGTCGGCGGTGGCGTCTACGGCATCGGCGTGCGCGGCTCGCGCTCCTGGGCAACGATCCACCCGGGCTTCCTGTCGGCCTACGCCAATTTCGACCAGAAGGACCTGAACGTCTCGGCTGACGGCAAGCTGTCGGCCGCGATGAGCACCGCCGAATCCAAGGCTTTCCACAAGCAGTGGGTCCAGATGATCCAGGAGAGCGGCCCGAAGGACTGGTCGACCTACACCTGGTATCAGGTCGGCACCGATCTCGGTGCAGGTGCTTCGGCGATGATTTACGACGCCGACATCCTTGGCTACTTCATGAATGGCGGCGACAACAAGATGGCCGGCAAGCTCGCCTTTTCGGCATTCAAGGCCAATCCTGCCGCCAAGGCGCCGACGCCCAATATCTGGATCTGGTCGCTGTCGATGTCCAACTTCTCCAAGGACAAGGACGCCACCTGGTACTTCATGCAATGGGCATCCGGACCCGAGCATGCATTGTTCGGTGCGACCAAGATGGACTTCGTCAATCCGGTTCGTCAGTCGGTCTGGAACGACGAGATGTTCCGCGAGAAGCTGAACAAGAGCTATCCGGGTTATGTCGAGATGTTCGACGTCTCGGCGCCAGGCGCCAGCATCAAGTTCACCCCGCAGCCGCTGTTCTTCGATCTCACCACCGAATGGGCGGCGACGCTGCAGAAGATGGTGGCCAAGGAAGTGCCGGTCGACGAGGGCCTCGACAAGCTGGCCGAGAGCATCAACAGCCAGCTCAAGGAAGCCGGGCTCGGCTAAGCCGCGGCCAAGGCTGACCCGTCCGCGGGCCAGCCTTTGAGATGTGATACGTTTGCGACGCGGTCCCGAAAGGTGCCGCCTGCTCGCCCGACCGGCCGCCTTGCTCCCTTGGGCGGCCGGGACGGCGAAGCAACAGGATGACGGAGCAGCCGATGACTGCGGCGACAATACAAAGAAACAGGCCGTCGGGCTTCAGGATCAGCAAGCGGGTGCTGCCCTATCTCCTCAGCCTGCCGGCTCTGCTGGTCTGCATCGGCATCCTGATCCCGTTCCTGACGTCGGTGGTCTATTCGTTCCAGCGCTACCGGTTGAGCCAACCCTGGGCGCGGCAGTTCAACTGGGGCGACAACTATATCTCCTTCTTCACCGACCCGAAGTTCTGGAACACGCTGGAGATCTCGCTGCTCTACGCCGGCATCACCGTTGTGCTTGAACTGCTTCTCGGTCTCGGCATCGCCATGCTGCTGCAAAAGCGCTCGACGCTGAACAACTTCATCTCGATCATGCTGCTGATGCCGCTGATGACGGCGCCGGCGCTCGCCGCGCTGATGTGGAAGCTGATGACCAATCCCGGTTTCGGCGTGCTCAGCTATCTCGCCAGCCTGATCGGGTTGCAGGATTTCCGCTGGGCCTCGTCTCCGTCGACGGCGCTGCTCACCGTCGTGCTCGTCGACATTTGGGTCTACACGCCCTTCATCATGATCCTGCTGCTTGCAGGCCTGCGCAGCCTGCCGACGCAGCCCTTCGAGGCGGCAGCACTCGACGGCGTGCCACGCAGCTTCGTCTTCTTCCGCATCACACTGCCGATGCTGACCCCCTACATCTTGACGGCGACCTTGTTCCGCCTGCTCGATTCGATCCAGCAATTCGACATCATCTACGCTATGACCCAGGGCGGCCCGGGCGACACGCTGACCGTGTTCCAGGTCGAGGCCTATCTCAATTTCTTCCAGTCGACCAATGTCGGCCGCTCGGCGGCACTGATGATCATCCTGTGGGCGATCACCTATTTCCTCTCGAACATTTTCATCAAGAACTGGCTGCGGCTGCGCGAACGCGCCCGCGGCCAGGCATAGGAGGCTGGCGTGGAACACACCTCGCTTCTCGAACGCATCCTGCGCGGCATTGCCCTGGCGCTGGTCGTGATCTTCTTCATGTTCCCGATCGTCTGGATCCTGATGATGTCGTTCCAGACCAACGAGACAATCCTGCGGATTCCGCCGCAGCTTGTCTTCGAGCCGACGCTCGCCAACTACACTGCCTTGATCACCGGCAAGCTGATGACGGCGGCCGGCACGCTCGATATCGCCTTCATGCGCAACCTCTGGAATTCCGTCTTCCTGTCGGTCACCTCGGTTGCCGTCGCGTTGCTGCTCGGCGTTCCGGCGGCCTACGCCTTTGCGCGGCACAAATTCCGCGGCTCGGAGGACATTGCCTTTACGCTGCTGTCGTTCCGGTTTGCGCCGGCGCTGCTGGTGCTCCTGCCGCTCACCCTCTATTTCCAGAAGCTCGGGCTGGCCAACACCTATATCGGGCTGATCTGGGTCTATCAGCTGATCTGCCTGCCGTTGATCCTGTGGATCGTGCGCGGCTATTTCGAGGACATTCCCGCCGACATCGAATACGCCTACCGCATTGCCGGACATTCCTGGTTTGCCACCTTCCGCAAGATCGCGCTGCCGCTCGCCGGCCCAGGCATTGCCGCTGCCGGTCTGCTCGCCTTCATCTTTGCCTGGAACAATTTCGTTTTTGCGCTGGTGCTCGCCTCGGCCGACAAGCAGCCGGTGACGGTCGGCGCGCTCGCCTTCATCACCTCCTCGGGCATCCAGTACGGCCAGATCTCGGCGGCGATCGTGCTGTCGATCACGCCAACGCTGGCGCTCGCGCTCTATGCACAACGTTATCTCGTCGAAGGCCTGTCGCTTGGCGCGGTGAAAGGATAGTCCGATGGCAAGCCTCGAACTGCGAAACATCGTCAAGCGCTATAAAAGCCAGACTGTTCTCGACAATCTGTCGCTGACCGTCGCCGACGGCGAAACGCTGGTCCTGTTCGGGCCGTCCGGCGCCGGCAAGACCGTGCTGCTGCGGCTGGTGGCCGGCGTCATCGACCCCGACGAGGGAAAGATACTCATCGGCGGCGAGGACATGACCGATCTCGACGCCGAGTTCCGCGGCGTCGGCATGGCATTTCAGAACTTCGCGCTGTTCCCGCATATGACGGCGTTCGATAACATTGCGACGCCGCTGCAGGCGAAGCACTCATCGCAAGGCACGATAAAGACCGGCGTCGAGAGCGTCGCCAAGCTGTTGAAAATCGGCCATGTGCTCAGCCACAAGCCACGGGCGCTGTCCAACGGCCAGAAGCAACGCACCGCACTTGCCCGCGCCCTGGTCGGCTCGCCGCCGCTGCTGCTGCTCGATGATCCCTTGCGCAACGTCGATGCCAAATTGCGCTTCGAAATGCGGCTGGAATTGCCAAGACTGCTGGCGGATCGTGGCGCGACCGTCATCTACGTCACCCAGGACTACAAGGAAGCGATGGCGCTCGGCGACCGCATCGCGGTGATGTCGCAGGGCGTCGTCAAACAGCTCGGCACGCCCGAGCAGATCTACCGCGAGCCGGCCAATGTCGAGATCGCCCGGCTGTTCGGCGATCCGACCATCAACCTTCTGGACGTCAAGCCGGCGCGGGACGCCAAGGGCATCTATGTCGGCCTGTCCAACGTCCAGGTCCATCTTGCCGGCGCTCATGAGGCGGCGGTCGGCCGCGACTGCGTGATCGGTTTGCGGCCGGAGGCGCTGGCGTTTGTCGATGAACGCACGCCCGGCGCCATCCCGGTGACGGTCGAGGCCGAGACGCCGCTCAACGAGAAGATCGTCACGCTGGTGCGCACCGTGCGCGGCCGTGAAATCCTGGTTTCGCGTCCTTCCGGGACACCGGGCCAATCCGAGGGCAAGGTCTACATTGCCGTCGACAGTAAAAGCGCCCTTTTGTTCGATCGCACAAGCGGCGAGCGCATCGGCTCGAAAAACGTCGTCAATTTGCGCAGCGGAGAAGCGGCATGAGCCCGACCGCAATCACCATTTCGGGCGTCGACAAGTTCTACGGTCCGATCGACCGCGGCGTACACGCCGTCAAGAACCTGACGATGGAAATCGCCAAGGGCGAGATCGTGGCGCTGCTCGGCTCGTCCGGCTGCGGCAAGACCTCGACATTGCGCATGATCGCAGGCTTCGAAGAGGTCTCGCGCGGCACCATCGCGGTTGCCGGCCGCAAGGTGCACACGTTGCCGCCGGTCAGGCGCAACGTCGCAATGGCCTTCGAGGGCTATTCGCTCTACCCGCCGCTGACCGTGCGCGAGAACATGGCCTTCGCCCTCAAGGCGGCCAGGCTGGCGAAGAGTGCGGTCGATGCAAAGGTTGCCAACATCGCCAAGCTGCTCGAGATCGAGGACATTCTCGAGCGCTATCCGAGCTCGATCTCCGGCGGCCAGCAGCAGCGCGCCAGCCTCGGCCGGGCGCTGATCCGCGAGGCCGACCTGCATCTGCTGGACGAGCCGATGGGCCAGCTCGAGCCGCAGCTTCGCGCCGTGCTGCGCGGCCGCATCAAGCACTTCATCAAGGAGCGCGGCCTGACCGCGATTCTGGTCACCCACGACCAGACCGAGGCCAATGCGCTGGCCGACCGCATCGCCGTTATGGAGGGCGGCGTGCTGCAGCAGTTCGATACGCCTGACAGGCTCAAGGAGCGGCCAGCAAACCTGTTCACCGGCACCTTCGTCGGCGAGCCGCCGATGAATGTCTTCGAGGCCTATGTCGGCACGGCTGCCGGCAAGATCAGTCTCAAGCTGCCCGACGGGCTTTCGCTCGACTACGACAAGGATGCGTTCAGCGGCCCGGTTCGCGACGAATTGCTCAACCGCCAACGCGTCGTCATCGGCGTCAGGCCCTATGCCGTGCGCCGCTCGAAGGATGGCGTCCCGGCCATGGTTTCGGCCAATCAATGGCTTGGCGACCAGACCCATATTGCCGCCGATTTCGCCGGCGGTTCGCTGGTTCTGGTCGAACATGACCGGACGCGCCTGGAGCTCGGCGCACCGATCAAGATCAGCATCGATCCGAAAAACCTGCACGTCTTCGATCAGGCGAGCGGCGACGCCATTTCGCACGGCACGGAGCTTGCTTGATGCAGGATGTGCTGATCGGCATCGACGCCGGCACGTCTGTCATAAAATCCGTCGCCTTTGACACGGCGGGCAGGCAGATCGCGTCCGCCGCGCTGCCCAATAAATACGAGACACTGCCGGGCGGCGGTGCCGAGCAGGACCTGACACGCACCTGGGCCGATACCGCGACGACCTTGCGCGAGCTTGCCGACAAGGTGCCGGATCTCGCCAGCCGGACCATTGCCATCGCCGTGACCGGGCAGGGCGACGGTACCTGGCTGATCGACAAGGATGGCGAGCCGGTTGCCAAGGGCTGGCTGTGGCTCGACGCGCGCGCTGCCGCGGTCGTCGAGGAGATCCGCGCGCGGCCGGAGGACCGGCTGCGCTTCGAAAAGACCGGCAGCGGGCTCGCTGCCTGCCAGCAGGGATCGCAGTTCGTGTTCATGAAGCGCCACATGCCCGCGATGCTTGCCAATGCAGCGACGGCGTTCCACTGCAAGGACTGGCTCTATTTCAAGTTGACCGGCCACCGCGCCACCGATCCGTCCGAGGGCACCTTCACCTTCGGCGACTTCCGCACGCGCGGCTATTGCGATGATGTGCTCGAGGTACTCGGCGTCACCGATCTCCGGCATCTACTGCCGCCCATCGTCGATGGCACCAGGCAAAGCACCTCGCTGTCGGTGGCAGCAGCCGATGCGACCGGCCTGCTCGCCGGCACACCGGTCGTTCTGGCCTATGTCGATGTCGCCTGCACGGCGCTCGGCGCCGGCCTGTTCGATCGCGAACGCAAGCCGGGATGCTCGATCATCGGCTCCACCGGAATGCATATGCGGCTTGCCGAAACGCCGGACGAGGTTCTGCTCAACGAGGCTGCAACCGGCTACACGATGACGATGCCGGCACCCGGCGTCTTTGCGCAGATGCAGTCGAACATGGCGGCAACGCTCAATATCGACTGGGTCCTTGGCCTCGCCTCCGGCATTCTCGCCTCGCAAGGTATTACGCGGACCAATGGCGAGATGATCGCGCTGGTCGACCAGTGGATATCGTCGTCCGAGCCAGGCTCGCTGCTCTACCAGCCCTATGTCTCGGAGGCCGGCGAGCGCGGGCCGTTCGTCGATGCCAATGCCAGGGCCGGCTTCATCGGCATTTCGTCCAGGCACGGCTATGCCGACATGGTCCGCGCGGTGTTCGAGGGGCTGGCTTTCGCGGCACGCGATTGCTACGCCGCCATGGGGCCACTTCCCAAGGAAATCCGCCTGACCGGCGGAGCGGCCAGGAGCCCGGCTCTGCGCAAGATCCTGGGTGCTGCGGTCGGCGCCGACATTCGCACCAGCGAGCGCGAGGAGGCCGGTGCTGCGGGCGCCGCAATGATTGCTGCGGTCTGCGTCGGCCAATACGCATCGATGGACGATTGCGTCAGCGAATGGGTCACGCCTTTGCTCCGTACGGCCGAACCCAGCGATCGGAAACTTGCCGCTGCCTATGAGGCGATGGCTCCGTCCTACACATTGGCGCATGAGGCGCTGCGGCCGGTCTGGCGTTCGATGGCCGCGTCCAGACAAACCGACGTGAATTGAGAAGAGCATGCCCAAAAAAATTGCGATCATCGGCGACCGCTTCATGCTTCCGGAAGTGTTTCGCGAGAAAATCGAGGCAGCCTGCGGCGACAACCTCGACATCCGCAGCATTGAGACCGCTTGGCCCGACGAGCCGATGCAATTCGGCAATGCCGCGCTTGGTCTGGACAAGGTCAAGGAGTATTTCGGCGATCCCGACGAGGTGGTGGATTTCATCGGCGACGCCGAAATCTTCGTCACCCAGCTTGCGCCGCTCTCCGAAAGCATGATGCAGCGCCTGCCCACGCTCAAGCTGGTTGCGGTCTCGCGCGGCGGACCGATCAACATCGACATGGCCGCCGCCAAGGCCCACGGCATCACCGTGGTCAATGTGCCCGGCCGCAACGCCAGCGCCGTGGCCGAGTTCACCATCGGCGCCATTCTCGCTGAAACGCGGCTGATCCGCGTCGGTCACGAAGCTTTGCGCAAGGGCGAGTGGCGCGGCGATCTCTACCGCGCCGACCGTACCGGCCGCGAGCTCAACGAAATGACCGTCGGCGTCATCGGCTACGGCAATATCGGCACCAGGCTGGTTCGGCTGCTGCGCGCCTTCGGCTGCCGCATCCTGGTCTGCGATCCCTATGTGCAATTAAGCGCCGAGGACCGCAATGCCGGCGTCGAGCTGGTTGCGCTGGACGATCTGCTGTCG
The DNA here is from genome assembly GCF_040323505.1 of Mesorhizobium sp. M0040. Lineage (NCBI taxonomy): Bacteria > Pseudomonadati > Pseudomonadota > Alphaproteobacteria > Hyphomicrobiales > Phyllobacteriaceae > Mesorhizobium > Mesorhizobium sp. M0040. The sequence goes on along the minus strand of NZ_JAMYVA010000007.1, from coordinate 121,995 downwards.
CGCTCCGATGTGGTCACGCTGCACTCCCGGGTCACCGAGGAGACGCGCGGCCTGATCGGCAAGGACGCCATCGCCCGGATGAAACCCGGCGTGATCTTCGTCAATACCGCGCGCGGACCGCTGGTCGACTACGATGCGCTCTACGAGGCGCTCGTCGCGGGACACATCGGCAGTGCTATGCTGGAGACGTTCGCCGTCGAGCCGGTGCCTGCCGACTGGCCCTTGCTGCAGCTGCCGAACGTGACACTGACGCCGCATATCGCCGGCGCGTCGGTACGCACCGTGACCTACGCGGCCGAGCAGGCGGCCGAGGAAGTGCGCCGCTTCATCGCCGGTCTGCCTCCGGTCAATCCATGCTGACGACAGGGCATAGAGCGAGATGAGCGGTGAAACCGAAATCGTCGACCTCTTCGTCATCGGCGGCGGCGTCAATGGCGCCGGGATCGCGCGCGATGCGGCAGGCCGGGGCCTGTCGGTCATTCTTTGCGAAAAAGACGATCTCGCCGAGGGCACCAGTTCGCGATCGGGAAAGCTCGTTCATGGCGGTTTGCGCTATCTGGAATATTACGAGTTCCGCTTGGTGCGGGAGGCGCTGATCGAACGCGAGGTGCTGCTCGAATCCGCGCCGCACATCATCTGGCCGATGCGCTTCGTGCTGCCGCACAGCCCCGATGACCGGCCGGCCTGGCTGGTCCGGCTCGGCCTGTTCCTCTACGACCATCTTGGCGGCCGCAAGCGGCTGCCGGCCACGCGTACGCTCGACCTGCGCACCGCGCCCGAAGGCGCGCCGATCAAGGACGCCTTCAAGCGCGGCTTCGAATATTCTGACTGTTGGGTCGATGACGCTCGCCTGGTCGTCATCGACGCGCTCGACGCCGCTGAGCGCGGAGCCAGGATATTCACCCGCACCGCCTGCACAGCCGCCCGTCGCGAAAACGGCCTGTGGTCGGTGGAGATGCGCGACGGTCGAACCGGCGTCAGGACCACAGTCCGGGCGCGGGCGCTGATCAACGCCGCCGGACCCTGGGTCAACGACGTCATCAACCGCGTCGCCGGCCAGAATTCCAGGCGCAACGTGCGCCTGGTCAAGGGCAGCCACATCGTTGTGCCGAAATTCTGGGAAGGGCGACAGGCCTATCTCGTCCAAAACAGCGACAAGCGCGTGATCTTCATCAATCCCTACCAGAACGATCTGGCGCTGATCGGTACCACCGACATTCCCTATGACGGGCGGCCGGAAGACGTGACCGCCGATGCGAGCGAGATCGATTACCTGATCAAGGCAGTCAATCGCTACTTCAAGCGCCAGCTCGCACGAAGCGACGTCGTCTACTCGTTTTCCGGCGTCAGGCCGCTCTATGACGACAATGCCGACAATCCGAGCGCGGTGACCCGCGATTACATATTCGAACTCGACGCACCGGCTGGGCAGGCGCCGCTGCTTTCGGTCTTCGGCGGCAAGATCACCACCTTCCGCAAATTGGCCGAGCACGCGCTCGACCGTATCGCCCCGTTCTTTCCGAAAATGGGCAAGCCGTGGACCTCGAAAGGGCACCTGCCGGGCGGCGATATCGCCAATGCCGATTTCGAGCAGTTTCTGGGCGACCTCGGCCATGAATTTCCCTGGATGCCGGCATCGTTGGTCAAGCATTACGGCAGGCTCTACGGCACAAGGACGCGCGATCTGGTCGGCGCGGCCACCTCGCTCGCCGAACTGGGCCGGCGCTTCGGCAAGGATTTTTTCGAGCGCGAAGCCAATTACCTGTTCGAGCATGAATGGGCCGAGACCGCCGCCGATATCCTCGAACGGCGCACCAAGCACGGCCTGCATCTGTCGGCCGCGGAAAGAACCGCCTTCGAGGACTGGTGTTCGAGCCGGCTGGCGAAGGCCGGCTGATGGCATTCACGCTGTCCCTCAACACCAATCCGCTGGTCAACCGTTTCGCCGAACCGGACGATCTGATCGATGCGATCGCCTACGACATCGGCATCAGGGACGTCCAACTCACCCATGAATTCGTCAATCCCGGCTGGCCGGCGGCGACGATCGCCAAATTCGTCCGCCTGTTCCGCTCCGCGCTCAATCGCACCGGTGTGCGCGTGACCTCCGCGATGACTGGCCCTTACGGCCGGCTCAATCATTTCGGCCATCCCGATGCCGACGTGCGGCGTTATTATGTCGACTGGTTCAAGACCTTTGCCGAAATTTCGGCCGAGCTCGGCGCCGCGGGCATGGGCACGCAATTCGCGATCTTCACCCACCGGGATTACGACAATCCTGAACGTCGCGCGCGGCTTTTCGACATCGCGCTGGAATGCTGGCGCGAGGTCGCCGAGCATGCGAAAGCAGCCGGCTTGACCTACCTGTTCTGGGAGCCGATGTCGGTCGGCCGCGAATTCGGCCATACGATCGAAAGCTGCCGGGCACTGCAGCGCGAGATCGAAGCGGCCGGCATGGCCGTCCCGCTCAAGATGATGGTCGACATCGACCATGGCGACGTGACCTCGAGCAATCCGGCGGACACCGACCCTTATGCCTGGGCCGAAGTCTTTCCCAGGCAATCGCCGATCATCCACGTCAAGCAGTCGTCGATGAACAAGGGCGGCCATTGGCCGTTCACTGCGACCTACAACAACGACGGCCGTATCACGCCGGAAAAGCTCCTTCAGACGGTGCGTCGCGGCGGCGGCGTCGACAACGAGATCTGCCTCGAATTGTCGTTCCGCGAGCGCGAGCCCGTCGACCACCAGGTCATCGCCATGATCCGCGAGTCGGTCGACTACTGGGCACCATTTATCGACACCGGCAGGGCCGATCTCTTGCCGCGAGCATGATCGGATGAGCAGGAGCTGAGGCAGCTCCTGCTCAGAACCGGAATACGTCAGCCAAATTTCGGATCGAGGCTTCCGGACTTGTAGCGCTTGGCCATTTCCGACAGCGGCAGCGGCTTGATCTTCGGTGCGTTGCCGGCGGTGCCGAATTGCTCGAAGCGCTCCTTGCACAGCTTCCGCATCGCGGCCATTGCCGGCGTCAGATATTTGCGCGGATCGAATTCGCTCGGGTTCTCGGTCAGCACCTTGCGGATTGCGCCGGTCAGCGCCATGCGGTTGTCGGTATCGATATTGATCTTGCGCACCCCGTGCTTGATGCCGCGCTGGATCTCTTCGACCGGCACGCCCCATGTCGGCTTCATCTGGCCGCCATATTTGTTGATGATCTCCTGCAACTCCTCCGGCACCGAGGACGAGCCGTGCATGACGAGATGCATGCTCGGCAGACGGCGGTGGATTTCCTCGATGACGTTCATGGCCAGTACAGCGCCGTCCGGCTTGCGGCTGAACTTGTAGGCGCCGTGGCTGGTGCCCATGGCGACGGCCAGCGCATCGACACGGGTGTCGCGCACGAATTGTTCGGCCTGCACCGGGTCGGTCAGCAGCTGGTCGTGGCTGATGACGCCCTCGACGCCATGGCCGTCTTCCTGCTCGCCGCCGCCCATCTCAAGCGATCCAAGGACGCCGATCTCGCCTTCCACCGCGACGCCGCCCCAATGCGCCATGTCGACGACGCGGCGGGTGATGCCGGAATTATAGGCGTAGTCGGCCGGCGTCTTGCCGTCTTCCCTCAGCGATCCGTCCATCATCACCGAAGTGAAGCCGTGCTGGATCGCCGTGACGCAAGTGGCTTCGTTGTTGCCATGGTCGAGATGCATGCAGACCGGGATATCGGGATGGATTTCGACCAGCGCGTCGATCAGCTTGGCCAGCACCACGTCGTTGGCGTAGGCTCGCGCGCCGCGGCTCGCCTGCAGGATAACCGGCGATTTGGTCTCCTCGGCTGCCTCCATGATGGCGAGGCCCTGTTCCATATTGTTCATGTTGAAGGCAGGCACGCCGTAGCCGTATTCGGCGGCATGATCGAGCAATTGTCTCAGTGTGATGCGAGCCACTCAGTAGTCTCCCGTATCCGGTTTCGAGCCAGTGTTTGCGGGCCGTTCGGTTGTCGTCGAGCCCCTGATGCTTCTGGCCGGATTTCCGCGGCACCGCAACCGCTAGGCGCTCGGCCGGCAGCAATTCTTGTTACAGGACGCGACCAGAAGCGTCATGATATCCCATAGAGATATAACATTATCACAAAAATTTGGTGGCTTGTGCGACGTTTGCTGTTATATCTCGGAACCGGATTGCACGAGGAAGCCGCGGAAATGAAGAGCGACGGCCGTCGGCAAGGCATCATGGATTTTCTGATGGACATCGGCACCGCCAGTGTCGACGATCTTGCCTCACGCTTCGGCGTGTCAAAGATGACTGTCCACCGCGACCTCGACGAGCTCGAGGAAAGCGGCTTCCTGCGCAAGGTGCGCGGCGGCGCCTCGATCCAGCCGAGCAGCCTTTTCGAGAGCGATTTCCGCTACCGCCAGCGGCTGGCCGGCGACGAGAAGAAGCGCATCGCCGCCGCTGCCGTGACGATGATCGAACCGGGTCAGACGGTGATCATCGACGACGGCTCAACCGCGGGCGGCGTTGCTCGGCATCTTGCCGATCTGCGTCCGCTGACGGTGATCTCGAACAATCTGGCTGTCATCCAGGATTTGGCGGGCGTTGCCGGCATCAACCTGATTGCGCTCGGCGGCCAATACAACAAGAAGTTTCACGGCTTCTTCGGCCTGCTCGCCGAGGACACGCTGAAATCATTGCGCGCCGATGTCGCGTTCCTGTCGTCATCGGCCATCCATGGTGCCTCTGCCTTTCACCAGGATCAGGAAGTGGTCCAGACCAAACGGCTGATGATGGCCGCAGCAGCGCGCAAATATCTGCTGGTCGATCATGGGAAATTCGGCCGCACTGCCTTGCACTTCCTGACAGATCTCAAGGCCTTTGACACGGTCTTCACCGGCCGCGAGCCGCAGCCGCAGATGCGCGCCGCGCTGGATGGTGCCGGCGTTTCGCTGACAGTGATCGCAGAATAGGAGGGCACGCATGGTTTATTGGGTCGGCACCAGCTGGAAAATGAACAAGACGCTCGCCGAGGCGATGGCTTTCGCCGAGGCGCTGGCGGAGTTCGTCCCCGGTTTCGACGAGCGCATCCAGCCTTTCGTCATCCCGCCCTTCACGGCGATCCGCGAGGTCAGGAAAGCGCTGTCGCCGACGCGCATCAAGGTCGGCGCGCAGAACATGCATTGGGCCGACGCCGGCGCCTGGACCGGCGAGATCTCGCCGGTCATGCTGAAAGACTGCGGGCTCGACATGGTCGAGCTCGGCCACAGCGAACGGCGCGAGCATTTCGGCGAGACCGACAAGGCTGTCGGGCTGAAGACTGCGGCGGCGGTGAAGCACGGTCTCGTGCCACTCATCTGCGTCGGCGAGACCTTGGCTCAACGCGACAGCGGGCAGGCCGCTGCGGTGCTGGCCTTGCAGGTGCACGGCGCGCTGCAGTTTCTCGAAGGCGCGGCGAAGGCGGCGACGATCCTGTTTGCCTATGAGCCCGTCTGGGCGATCGGCGACAAGGGCGTGCCGGCCAGTTCGGACTATGCCGACAGGCAGCAGGCGCTAATCAAGAAAATCGCACGCGACCTGCTGCCGATGGTGCCGCCGGTGCTTTATGGCGGCAGCGTCAATCCGCAAAATGCCGCCGAACTGGTCGGCCAGCCCAACATCGACGGCTTGTTCATCGGCCGCTCGGCCTGGCAGGCGGACGGCTATGTCGACATCCTCAAGCGCGCCTCGGCGGCGATCTGAATCATCAAACAGGAAGGAAACGGAACATGAAAATTGCCATTGGAGCTGATAGCGCCGGCAAGCCGCTGCTCGACGTCATTGCCGCTCACCTCGCTACCAAGCCCGGCCTCACGGTTAGCGACCTCAGCCAGTCGGGCTACTATGCCGACCTGTCACAGAAGCTCGCGCAGACCATCCTGGACGGCGAAAACGATCGCGGCATCCTGTTTTGCGGCACCGGCATCGGCGTATCCATATCCGCCAACAAGGTGCCCGGCATTCGCGCCGCACTCACCCACGACACCTATTCGGCCGAGCGCGCGGCAAAATCCAACAACGCCCAGATCATCACCATGGGCGCCCGCGTCATCGGCCCGGAACTGGCCAAGTCGATCGTCGATGCATGGCTTGCATCGGAATTCGATGAGAAGGGACCATCGGCCGGCAATGTCCAGGCGATCGACAGGCTCGACGCGGCGAAGCGGGGTTAAGCCAGACTGTTCCACATCGCTCTGATGATCGTCACGGCCGATGCGGCGCCGGGGTCCATATGCCCGAGCGAGCGCTCGCCGAGCCGCGATGAGCGGCCCTTGGCGGCGATCATGTCCTTGGTCGCCTCGGCACCTCGTTCGGCCGCTGCAAGTGCAGCCTCCAGGCTCTCGGACAGGCTCTTGCCGGCTTCCTGCGCGGCACCCGCTGCTTGCGCCGCCGGCAGCCAGGCGTCGACCATGGTCTTTTCGCCGAGCTCGGCCTTGCCGCGATCCTGGATGCCTTGCGCCATCGCCCGGAGCATGGCGATGATGTCAGCGTCCTCCAGAATTGCCTTGCCTTTGACGGCGGCGGCACCGCGCATGAAGGCGGTCGCATAGAGCGGGCCTGACGAGGCGCCGACCGCGTTGAGGAAGGATTTCGCCGCAGTGTTGAGCAGCGCCGTCGGCTCGGTCGCCGCGAGGTCGAGTTGCGCTAGTGCATCGCGCGCAGCAGTGAAGCCTAGTGCCATGGCGATGCCATGGTCGGCGTCGCCGATGACGCCGTCGAGTTGGCAGAGCCTGTCCTTGTCGGCGTCGATCGCCGCCGCGATCTCATCGAACATTCTTTTCAAGCCGACTGAATCGATCGAGGTCATGATGCTTTCTCAGCCGGCGCGGAACATGGCGCAGTCGCAAGGATGGTCGAGCATCGCCTGCAACTCGCCGTCGAGATGCATCAGCGTCACCGAGGCGCCGGCCATTTCGAGAGAGGTGCAGTAATTGCCGACCCAGGTCGCGTGGACGGAAAGGCCGATCTCGTCGAGCCTCTGCTTGACCCGCCGGTTCATGATGTAGAGTTCCATCAGCGGCGTCGAGCCGAGCGAATCGACCAGCACCGCGACCTTGTCGCCGCGCACCGGCGCCATCTCGTCGAGGATATTGTCCAGCATCTCGTCTGTGATCTCGTCGGCGGTTTTCAATTTTCCGCGCGCGATGCCTGGCTCGCCATGGATGCCCATGCCGACCTCCATCTCGTCCGGTCCGATCTCGAAATTGGGCCGGCGGGTCTGCGGCAACGAGCAGGGCGACAGCGCCACGCCCATGGTGAAGGTGTGATCGTTGGCCTTCCTGGCGATACGCTCGCATTCATCGAATGACAGCATCTGGTCGCATGCGGCACCGGCGGCCTTGAAGATGAAGAAATTGCCGGCGACGCCGCGTCGCTTCTGCCTCTGGTCGCGTGGCGCCGAGGCGACATCGTCGGTGGTCAGCACGGTACGCACCTCGATGTCGTCCATTGCCGCCATTTCGGCGGCCATGTCGAAATTCATCACGTCGCCGGCATAATTGCCATACATGAACAGCACGCCGGCGCCGCCGCTGGCCGCCTTGGCGCATTCGAGGATCGGGTCCGGCGGCGGCGAGGCGAAGACATTGCCGATCGCGGCCGCGTCAGCCAGCCCCTTGCCGACGAAGCCGAGGAATGTCGGCTCGTGGCCGGAGCCACCGCCGATGACGAGGCCGACCTTGCCCTGGCGAGGCCCGTCGCGGGCGATGATCGAGCGCGGACTTCCCTCCGCGCTTTTGAGATGGCGCGGATGCGCAGCCAGGATGCCCTCCAGCATCTCGTCGACGGAGCGATTGCCGTCATTGATGATCTTCTTGGTCTGCACCGGCATCCTCCTGCTTCGTGAGATACTACAGCGCCTTACCGGGATTTCCACCCGGCGGTGGAGGTTTCACGCCGCGATGTGTTCGCGTGCTGCCAGCAGTTGCACGCAGGCACTGGCCGCCTCTTTGCCCTTGACCTTGAAATGCTCGAAGAAGAAGCGGTGATGGTCCGCGCTGTCATGGTAGTTGTGCGGCGTCAGCACCGCCGAAAGCACCGGCACGCCAGTCGACAATTGCACATTCATCATGCCGTCGATGACCGCGCTTGCAACAAACTCGTGCCGGTAGATGCCGCCATTGACGACGAACGCGGCGCCGAGGATAGCGGCATAGCGGCCGGTCACGGCAAGCGTCTTTGCATGCAGGGGAATCTCATAAGCGCCAGGCACATCGAAGACATCGACGGCAAAGCGTTTCTCTCCGAGAACCGCCAGTTCCGCCTCGAATGCTTCAACGCATTGGTCGACGATATCGGCATGCCAACGCGCGCGAATGACGGCAACGCGGATCGTTTCATAGTCGTTGTGGGAATGCTGATTCATGGGTCCATCCTTCCGTTTCGAACCAGAATCAGGACGCACGATACGGAGTTCGAACCGCGAAAGCGGACCGTCTTCCATTTCGTTCTCTTCCATCCGGACTGTGACCGTCGGCTCCGGAATCACACCGGATCTGCTGACCCCTCCGGCTAACCGGAAAGCGCTCGCGGGCTTGGGCCGAGACCCTTACCGCCGGTGGGGACTTTCACCCCGCCCTGAGAACATTGACGGCGTTTGTATGGAAGGGCCGGAAAGCGCTGTCAACCACCGGCGTCGTCGTCGATGGCGCAGAAATAGCGATCCGTTTCGACCTGGTCACCGTTGAGGGCGAGGGAGGAGAGCGTCAAATGGCGATCACAGGTAAGGCAGGCAGCACCTTATCCAAGGTGATGGGAAATTCACGCACTCGCACGCCGGCCGCGTTGTAAACGGCGTTGGCGACAGCAGCCCCCGCACCGCACACGCCGAGCTCGCCGAGACCCTTTGCGCCAAGCGGGTTGGCCTTGTCGTCGTCTTCCTCGAGGAAGGCGACCTCCATATCGGGGACATCGCCATTGACCGGCACATGATACTCGGCAAGATCGTGATTGACGAAGTGGCCGTAGCGCGGGTCGAGCACCGTCTGCTCCATCAGCGCTGCACCGATCCCCCAGGTCATGCCGCCGATGATTTGCGAGCGCGCGGTCTTGGCGTTGAGGATACGGCCCGCGCCGATCACAGCCAGCATCCGGCGCATGCGGATTTCACCGGTATCGCAATCGACAGCGACCTCTGCGAAATGCGCGCCATAGGAATGCTGCGAATGGGTCTTGTATGACTGGGTGGTGGCGCCCGCGGCTACGGAGCCTTCGGCTTCGAGCCCGTCGGGAGAGATCCCTCGGATAAGATCGGCCAGGCTCGCCGATCGCTGGCCGACCCTGACCTCGCCGTCGGCAAAGCTTGCCTCGGTGGCGTTCGCGCCGCGCAACGGCGAGGCTTCGTTCGACTGCGCCGCCTCCAGGATCTGTTTCTTGAGGACGTTGCACGCATTATACAAGGCCGAACCCGCGCTTGCTGCGCCCCAGGACCCGCCGGAGCCGGCGGTACGCGGGAAGCGGCTGTCGCCGAGCTCCACCTTGACGGACGAGATCGGCAGGCCGAGGCTCTCGGCGGCAATCTGGGTCAGGATCGTATAGGTGCCGGTCCCAATATCGGTCATGTCGAGCCGCGCCGTCACCCGACCGTCCCGGTCGATCGCAACCCGCGCCGTCGCCGCGCCGATATAGTTCGGACGGATCGCCGCCGCCATGCCGTGGCCGATAAGCTTGCGGCCCTCCCGAGTTCGGCCCGGTGTCGGATTTCTCCGCTCCCAGCCGAAACGGCGGGCGCCTTCCTCCATGCAGGCGACGAGATTGCGGGTGGAGAACGGCACGCCGCGCTCGGGATCCTGTGCCGGTTCGTTGCGGATCCTGAGTTCGATCGGGTCCAGACCGGCGCGCTCGGCGAGCTCATCCATGGCGCATTCGAAAGCCAGCATGCCGGGCGCTTCGCCGGGCGAGCGCATCCATTCGCCGCGGTTGATGTCCAGCGGAACCAGGCGATGGCGGGTGAGACGGTTCGGCGCCGCGTAGAGCGAGCGCGCAAAAACTGCCGTTTGTTCGCAGTACTCCTCGAAGCTGGACGTTGCCGACCAGACATCGTGCGCGATCCCGGTGAGCCGCCCGTCAGTGTCCGCGCCGAGACGTACCTGTTGGACCATCTCTGCGCGATGACCGGCATTGGCGAACATCTGTTGTCGCGTCAGCGCGATCTTCACGGGGCGCTGCAGCACCTGCGCTGCAAGTGCGGCCAGGATCGTGTCGGCATGGGCAATCAGCTTGGAACCGAAGCCTCCGCCGATGAAGGGGCTGACGATGCGCACTCGCTCGAGCGGGATGCGAAGCGTGCTGGCGACCCCGGCCCGGAAGTTCGCGAGGGTCTGCGCCGATGTACGGATCGTCAGCTCGTTGCCTGACCAGGCAGCAAGCGTCGCATGCGGCTCCATCGGATTGTGATGTTCGAAGGGGGTCCCGTAAGTGGAATCGATCTTGATCGGCGCCGTCGCAAAGGCGCGCTCGAAGTCGCCGACCACGCTGTCGGTCTCGAAGCCGGCATTGGTCCGCTTTGGCGCGTAGGCGTCGGCGATATGTCCCGGTAGATCGTAGAGGCCCGGCTCCTCGTCGTAGCGTACTCTGATGAGGCCCGCAGCGCGCGCCGCCTCGAACGTCTCCGCAACGACCAGCGCGACCGGCTCGTCGTAATACCGTACCCGATCGCTGTTGAGCGCGGGCCGGGGGCGCGTGAAGACCTCCGGCACCGTTGGCGTGACCGTTGGGCCGAAATCCAGCTGGGCCGGCGCATTGCGGTGCGTCATGACGAGCAGCACTGCCGGCGCCCGTTCGGCATCGGCCGTGTCGATCTCGGCGATGCGGCCCTTGGCGACGGAGGCGCCGAGAATGTAGCCATAGGCTGTACCATCCAGCTCATTCTCGTAAGCGTATGTGGCGCCGCCCGTCACTTTGAGCGGACCGTCGATGCGGTCGATCGGCCTCCCGATGATGCCAGCATCGGGACGAGGTTTCACCCTTGAATGGGTGGCGGAGCCGGGCAGTCCGGGTATGGTCTCGTTCATAAGTCACCTAAAGATTTTCATCTGGAGTTCGGAAGCATCGAGGCCGCGACGACGCCTCTTCTTCGCACCTTCATGTTCGTCGCGCGGCGGGCCGGAGCTCATGCGGCGATCTCGCCGAAATACTCGCGAAACTCGACCAGCCTCCCTGTTGGGCCGGCTCGCATGAAGATCGCATGCAGGCCAGTGTAGGGCGCGCCACCGATTGTCCCGCTCCCGCGGTCGCAGACGATGACCCAGTCGGCGGCGAAGAGCTTGAGATCGACGGTCGATTTCGTGATCCTGTTTCCCTGCGCCTGATACGCGGCGGTCCAGGCTGCGAGTGCCCGCTTGCCTTCCGGTGGTCCGTGTCGGCCTCGTTGCTCGCCGACAGGGAATTGGAAGGTCATCGTCTCATCGCAACAATCAAGGAATGCCGTCCAGTCGCCAGAGGCCCAGCCGGCAAAGAAGGCGTCGACGGCGGCCTCGAGCCCGTGACGAGCTCCCGGATCGGATGTGGCGCCCCAGGCTGTGGCGGCAGAGACGAGAAAGCCGCCACCCGCGGCGGCAACGGCGCGTCGCGTGAGTTTCATATCGATCTCCTGCTCGGCGCCTGCATCTGGGAACCGCTGTTCGGGGTCGTCGTCTCTGTCATCGTGTCACCTCACGCACTCTCGACGGCAGCAGCGAGCGTGTGCCGCATCGTCCGTTTCGCCAGCGGGATCTTGAAATCATTGCCGCCATGCCCGACGGCTCCGGCGAGCGCGGCTTCGGCGGCGTCGCTAAAGGCGCCGTCGGATGCCGCCGCTCCTGCGAGCGTCCGCTCCGCCTCCGTCGCGCGCCATGGCTTGGCTGCCACGCCGCCCATAGCGATCCGAGCGCTTCGGATACGGTCGCCGCTTTTCTCGACGATTGCTGCCACCGACACCAGCGCGAAGACGTAGGAAGCACGGTCGCGCACCTTGCGGTAAAGCTGCCGGCCGGGTGGCGGCGGCGGCAGGGCAACCGCGACGACTATTTCGCCGTGGCCGAGCACGGTCTCCACCTGGGGCGTCGCCTCGGGCAATCGATGGAAATCGCCGATCGGGATCGTGCGGGTCTCGCCGCCGGGCGAGACGGTCTCAATCCTGGCGTCGAGCCCGGACATGGCGACCGCCATGTCAGAAGGATGGACCGCGATGCAGGCTTCGCTCGCGCCGAGTACGGCGTGCATGCGATTGAAGCCCTGAAGTGCCGCGCAGCCCGAACCCGGCTGGCGCTTGTTGCAGGGCATGTTGCGGTCGTAGAAATAGGGGCAGCGCGTGCGCTGCAGGAGATTGCCGCTGGTCGAGGCCTTGTTGCGTATCTGTCCGGACGCTCCCGCCAGCAGCGCTTGCGTGAGCATCGGGTAGCGCGACCTTACCCGCGGGTCGGCGGCGAGATTGCTATTGCGGACCTGGGCGCCGACCCGAAGCCCGCCTTCCGCCGTCTCCTCGATCCGATCAAGCGGCAGCCGGCTGATGTCGACGAGATGCGCTGGGCGCTCGATCTCGAGCTTCATCAGGTCGAGCAGGTTGGTGCCGCCGCTGATGAACTTGGCGTCCGGCCGGGCCGCAACTGCGGCCGCCGCCTGCTCAGCACTCGTCGCACGTTCATAAGTGAAGGACTGCATTGCTCATGCCTCCTCTGCCGCGTCGCGGATTGCAGCGACAATGTTCGGATAGGCGGCGCAACGGCAGATGTTGCCGCTCATCCGCTCGCGGATCTCGGCATCGGTGAGAGCGACGGAAGCCGCTGCCACGTCGGCGCTCGCATGGCTTGGCCAGCCGGCCCGCGCCTCGCCCAGCATGCCAACCGCCGAGCAGATCTGGCCTGGCGTACAGTAGCCGCACTGGAAACCGTCGCGGGCGACGAAGGCGGCCTGGACCGGATGCAGCCGGTCACCCTCGGCAAGGCCCTCGACCGTGGTGATCTCGTCGCCTTGATGCATTGCGGCAAGCGTCAGGCAGGAATTGATCCGGCGCCCATCGACGAGCACCGTGCATGCGCCGCACTGGCCGTGGTCGCAGCCCTTCTTCGAGCCGGTGAGGCCGAGATGGTTGCGCAGGGCGTCGAGCAGCGTCGTCCGCGGGTCGAGCTCGATGGCAAGATCCTTCGCGTTGATCCGTAACGACATCGTCATCGTCGGTAGCGGTGAGGACGACGCAGCCGCCGTGACGGTCTCGGCCGGCTCGGCGTCAACCGGTAGTCCGGTAGCCAGGAGCACCCCGGTCGCAACACCGCCTTCCAATACCATCCGACGCGTCGGCCCGCTCCTGTTGTCCGTTTTGGCCATGCATGATCTCCCAGTCGCAATGAAGCGCAGACGGCAACTTGACCCGAGCGAACCCTCGGGTTCTGTCACCCAACGACACCGGAGGTGGGAGTGCGGGCGGCGGCTTTCTTTCAAGAAACCGGCGGCACTATCAGGATTCTGGAGAAGAATTCACCCGATAGGCACGAGGCGTCATGCCCCTCAGACGTCGGAAGGTCGTGGTGAAGTGGCTCTGGCTTGAGAAGCCGAGCCGAAAGGCAATGACACCGATCGACAAACCCGTTTCGCGCAGCAGCGCCTCCGCTCGCCGCACCCGTTCCTCGATCACATAGGCGTAGGGTGCAAGGCCGGTCGTCGCCTTGAAGCGACGCGCAAAACTGTCGACGGCCATGCCCGCGGCGGCTGCCAGCTCGCTTAGCGAAATGTCGGAATTCATATGGGCATCGATGTAATCCCGAACGCGACCAAGTGCCCGGCGGCTGAGACAGCCGTGACGTACAAACCGCGGTTGCTCCCGGCTCAGGTTGGCCACGCGGAGACTGACGAGGGCGACCAGATGCTCGACATAGGCAGTGTCTGGCTTGTGGCCGAGTGCCATCTCGTCACGAAGCGAACTCAGCAGCGTGGCGACGACCGCGTCTTTCTTGTTTACCAGTATAGGCAGGTTCCTCAGGCGTTCGCATCCGGGAAGCCCGATATCGGGATCGATCCACAGGGCTGAATAGGCGAGGTTTACATCGCGATAGAAGCCCTGTCGTTCCGCGCCTGCCGGGACGAAGGTGAGGGCTCCGGGACGGTCCATTCCGTCGTAAAGGGATCGTGCCTCGTGCCGGATGGATGTATGGGACGTGCCGCCTTCTTCGGTCAGCACGATCAGATGATGAGGGGCTGTCCAGCGGAGCTCCGCCTCCCGGCACGCCCACCGCCGGTTGTCGAAGACGATCGAGGAGCTGACCCATGACGCGGTTTGCAGGGGCTCCGACTTCTCGTCCTGGCTCCGAACCCGTCCGTCACCAAGCAATGGTCTGAATGACATCGCGGTATCCCGCTGGTTCACTCGCCGAGCCGTGGGCAACCCCGGCTTCGAGCGTTGGGCGCCGCCCCGCCGCTACGCATACGGCCGTCCATGTGGGACAGGCAACGGGCGTTTTTAACCGTGCCGTGTTCAAGAAATCGTGAGATCAGGCAAATCCGGAGCGCCCTCTCGGCAAAGCGGATTCATCCGCGCTCGGGAAACATCGCCCTCAGGCCTTCGCGCGAGGCCGTAGCGACACCGCGTTCGGTGATCAAGCCGGTGACCAGCCGCGCCGGCGTCACGTCGAAGGCCGGATTGGCCGCCGGCGTGGCTTCCGGCGATACGCGGACCTGGGCGATCTCGCCGGAAGCGGTCTTGCCCCAGACCAGTGAGACCTCGTCGGGCGAGCGCTGTTCGATCGGGATGTCGGCCAGCCCGTCGCCCACGGTCCAGTCGATCGTCGGCGACGGCAGCGCGACATAGAACGGCACGTCGTTGTCGTCGGCGGCGAGCGCCTTGAGATAGGTACCGATCTTATTGCAGACATCGCCGTCGGCGGTGGTCCTGTCGGTGCCGACGACGACCATGTCGATCTGGCCGCGCTGCATCAGATGGCCGCCGGCATTGTCGACGATCAGCGTATGCGGCACGCCGTGGCCGGCCATCTCCCAGGCGGTCAATTGGGCACCCTGGTTGCGGGGTCGTGTTTCGTCGACATAGACATGGACTGGAATGCCGGCTTCCGTCGCCAGATAGATCGGCGCGGTGGCGGTGCCGTAGTCGACCGTGGCCAGCCACCCGGCGTTGCAGTGGGTCAGGATATTGACCGGTTCGCCCGGTTGCTTGCGCGCCGCGATCGCCTTGATGATTTCGAGCCCATGGGCGCCGATGGCGCGGTTGAGGCCGACATCCTCGTCGGCGATCTCGCCGGCACGCCGATAGGCAGCCGCGGCACGTTCTGCCAGGGGAAGCGTCAGCAGGAAGCGCTGCATTTCGTTCAGCGCCCAGCGCAAATTGATCGCCGTCGGGCGCGTTTCGTGCAAGGTTGCCCAGACGGCGTCGAGTGCTGCATCCGACGGATCGTCGGCCATCTGCATGGCGACGCCATAGGCCGCGGTGACGCCGATCAGCGGCGCCCCGCGCACCCACATGTCGCGGATTGCCGTGGCGATGCCGGCGACGGTATCGATCTTTTCGATGCGGAAATCATGCGGCAGCCAGCGCTGGTCGATGATCTCCACCGAACGCCCGTCGTCACTCGGCCAGATGGTGCGGTAGTGGCGGTCGCCGACGTTCAAATCCTGCTCTCCCGTTCGATCAGCGCGGCCAACCGGTTGACCTCGTCGATGCTGTGGATCTGGCGCCGGTTGACGGCAAGGTGACGGCCGAATTTCAGCGCCTTTGCCTCACATCTGGCGCGCAGATCCGGATCGGCAATGGTCTCGAAATCGGCATTGTGGGCAAGGCCGAGAATTCGCCGGTGAACCTCGACGCCGGCAAAGCCGAGCAGATCGGTCCAGATCGAATGCAGCATGTAGTCTAGCGCCTGCTCGGCGCCAAGCCTGTCGCCCTGATCTTCGAACAGGCTCTTCTGGTAGAGCATGCCGGTACGCTCGGTTCGCCACAGATGCGAGAACTCGGCGCGAAACACCGACCATGTCTCGACCGTAACGCCGAGCAGATAGTCACGCATGGCGTCGCGGCTTCCGTCCTGTTCATGGCCGCGCTGCGAGAAGAACGCCATCCAGAAATTGGCGAGCAGCATGCCGACGTCGAAGGCGATCGGCCCGTAGAAAGCGAATTCGGGGTCGATCATCCGCGTTTCGGTGTCGGTGACCATGATCGAGCCGGAATGCAGGTCGCCATGCAGCAGCGTCTCGGCATTGGCAGCGAAGATGTGCTTCATGCGCTGCGCCTCGACCTTGAGGTCGCGGTCGGCGCGCAGCTCGGCGACAATGCCATCGAGCTGCGGGCTGGTGTGCCGGTTCATCTTGGCATCGAAATACGGATCCGAGAAAACCAGGTTCTCGGTGATGTCGCAGAGTTCGACATTGTCGGCGAACAGTGCCAGATCGGCCTTGCGGTCCTTGGTCGCCATATGCAGGTCGGAGCCGCGAAACAACGTGCGGGCCATGAACAAGCCGATGTCTGTCGCGATGTTGGGCAATTGCCGGCCTTCGATCAGCGCCCGCCGCAGGATAATGTGCGGCGACAGATACTCCATGATGATCAGCGCCTGGCCTTCGTCGAAGTGATAGATATCGGGCACCGAACCCGGCGCCCGCGCCTGTTGCCGCGTCAGCGCATGGTATTCGAAGAAGGAGCGTTTTAGCGGCAGCGGCCAGCTGTCGCCGACCAGCCGGACGTAGGGCAGGGCCTGCTTGACGACGGCCGCACCCTCAGCACCCTCGACGATGAACACCAGGTTCAGATTGCCGTCGCCGACTTCACGAACCTTCCACTGGCTCGTATCCTTGCCGATCTGCGAACACAGGGGCTCGTTGGCACCGAGACGGTCCGCCAGTGTCTCGACCGACAATGCTTCGAACGGCGATTTCCCAGTCATCCTCACCTCCCGCTCATGTGCTCCGATGATAGCGGAGCCAACGCGGTCGGGCCAAGCTAGGAAGCCTGCTGGCAATTGTCAATCGTGTTGACAATTGCCGATATAGCCCATAGCGTCATGGTCAGGGAGGAACGAATGGGCAATGATGCCGTGTTCCGCGTCGACGGCCTGAGGAAATCCTTTGGCCATATCGAGGTGCTTGGCGGCGTCTCGCTCGAATTGCATGCCGGCGAAGTGACCGTGCTGATGGGCGCCAACGGCGCCGGCAAATCCACCCTCGTCAAGATCATCAGTGGCGTCTACGACCATGGCGGCGGCTCGATGTCGCTTGCCGGTCACGAGTTCGACCCGAAAACACCGGCGGAGGCGATCCGCGCCGGCGTCGTCACCGTCCACCAGAACATCAATGACGGTGTCGTCGCCGACCTTGACGTCGCCACCAATCTTACCCTCGACAGGTTGAGCGGCAGCGGCGTGCCGACCCTGTTTAATCCAGGCCGGGTGCGTCGCGAGGCAAAGGCGGTGGCCGACCGCATGGGACTGGCCATCGACCTCAAGGCCCGGATCAGCGATCTCTCTCTGGCCGACCGCCAGATGGTGGCGATCGCCCGCGCCATGGCGCACCGGCCGAAAGTGCTGATCCTCGACGAGCCGACTTCCTCGCTGTCCAGCGCCGAGGCCGACCGGCTGTTCGCATTGCTCGACCGGCTTCGCCAGCAAGGCGTGGCCATCCTCTACATTTCGCACCGTATGTCTGACATCAGGCGGCTTGCCGATCGCATCATTTCGATGCGCGATGGGGTCATCTCAGGCATCTTCGACAAGAAGCCGCTGGATTACGAAGGTGCGGTCAACGCCATGCTCGGCCGTAAGATCCAGCTCGAGCGGATCGTCGCCAGGAATTCGGCCAAAGCAATTTTCACTGCCGACGCGCTGCGGATTGCTGAAGGCGCCAGGCCGATCTCGCTGACGCTCGGCGACGGCGAGGTCGTTGCCATCACCGGCCTCGTCGGCGTCGGCAAGACCGCGCTCGCCGAGACGCTGTTCGGCCTGCGCCAGCCGCTGGGCGGGACCATGATGCTGAACGGGAAACCCTATGCGCCGGCATCGACCGGCGAAGCGATTGCCGCCGGTGTGTTTCTCGTCGCCAAGGACCGGGGCGAAAACGGCATCGTCGGCGACTTCAACGTCCAGGAGAATATCAGCCTGCCGTTCCACAGGCGCATGTCGCGTCTCGGCGTCCTCAAGCGCCGTATCGAACGCGCCATTGCTCGCCAGCAGATCCAGGAGTTGGGCATCGTCTGTCGCTCCGAGAGGGACGAGATGGCGTCGCTTTCCGGTGGCAATCAGCAGAAGGTGATGGTCGCCCGCTGGATGTCGCAGGCGGCAAGGCTTTTCATCCTCGACGAGCCGTTTCAAGGTGTGGACATCTCGGCCAGACGCGATATCGCCGCCAAGCTGCGGACCAGCGCCCACGGCCGCGCGACGCTGCTGTTCGTCACCGAACTCGACGAAGCCCTGGAGACGGCCGATCGCATCCTGGTGATGTCGGAGCAGACGATCGTCGGCGAGCACCGCAATACCGATGTCGATCTCGAGCGTCTGCTGGCCGAAGTGGCGGGCGGGCCTTTGCACAGCGCAGCCTGAGAGCGGGAAGACGATGAGAATTGGAATGGAGAGGGCATGAATTCGGGTCGGATAAAGACGGTGCCAGCGTGCGGGAGCGCTGAATGATCCTGCGCGACAATGCTATTCGCTACGGCTTCATCGTTCTGTTGTTCGGGCTGATCGCCTATTTCGCTGTTGCCGCCGATGGTTTCGTCTCGCCGCAAAGCGCCGTCTTCATCTTCCAGTCGGTCGCCATCACCGGTGTTCTGGCGCTCGGCGTCACCGCCACGCTGGTCGTCGGCGGCTTCGACCTGTCGATCGGCTCTGTCGCCACCAGCGCCATGATGGCGGCTGCCTATGTCATGGTGGTGCTGGGGCAGAACGCCGTCGTGGCGGTCGTCGTCTGTCTTGTGATCGGCGCCGTCGTCGGCCTGATCAATGGCTGGCTGATCGTCTATATGCGGGTTCCGGACCTTTTGGCGACGCTCGGCATGATGTTCCTGCTTGTCGGCCTGCAGCGCATACCGACCGAGGGCCGTTCGATCGCCACTGGCATGACCATGCCCGACGGCTCGGTCGCCAACGGCAGTTTCGGCGCCGCGTTCCTGGCGCTTGGCCGCCATCGCTTCGATTTCTTCATCCCGAACCTCATTCCGGTGTCGGTCGTCGTCCTGCTCGTGCTGGCGGTGCTGATCTGGTTCTTTCTCGAATACACGCGTTTCGGGCGCATGATGTATGCGGTCGGCAGCAACGAACGCGCCGCAGAACTCGCCGGCGCGCCTGTCAAGGCATACAAAATCTGGGCCTATGTGATTTCGGGAGTTTTTGCCTCGATCGGCGGCATTTTGCTCGCTGCCCGGCTTGGACGCGGCGACATCGCCTCGGGTAATAATCTGTTGCTCGACGCGGTGGCTGCGGCACTCATCGGTTACGCGGTTCTCGGCGCCGCCAAGCCGAACGCCTTCGGCACGGCTGTCGGCGCGGTGTTTGTCGGCGTGCTGTTGCAGGGCCTGACGATGATGAACGCGCCTTACTACACGCAGGATTTCGTCAAGGGCGTGGTTCTCGTGGTCGCCCTTGTCTTTACCTTCGCCCTTTCCGGCAGGGGCAGGAGATAGGGGTTCGACCGGGTCACATTTTGGGTTCAACAAGTGGAGGAAACGACGTGAACATCACAAGAAGGCTTTTAGGGAAGGCAGCGCTCGGGCTTGCCGGCGCAACATTGCTTATGCAGTTGCCGGCGATGGCGCAGGACAGGCCGGCGCCGTTCGACAAGCCGGGCGCCGTCAAGATAGCGCTGGTCCGCTATCTCTCGACTGGCGACTTCTTCCAGGCGTATCTGTCCGGCGTCGAGGCGCAGGCCAAGGCACTCGGTGTCGACCTGCGCGTGCTCGACAGCCGTCAGGACGCGGCGCTTCAGGCGGACATGGTCGACCAGGCTATTGCGCTCGGCGTCCAGGGCATCATCATCCAGCACGGACTGACGGAATCGATGAAGGACGCCGCCCAGCGCGCGGTCGACGCCGGCATCAAGGTCGTCGCCTTCGACGTCAATGTCGAAAACCCCAAGATCCCGCAGATCGAGCAATCCGACCGCGACCTCGCCCGCCTGGCGCTCGAACAGGCGGTCAAGGACAATGGCGAGAGCTGGAAGGCCGGCTATGTCTATGTCGCCGGCATCGCGCCGCTCGATCGCCGCAACGAGACCTGGGTCGAATTCAAGAAGAAATATTCGGGCATCAACGAAGCCGCCATGTTCGGCACGCTCGACAATCCGATCGCCAATTCGGTCGCCAACCAGGCCCGTTCGGTGCTATCGGCCCATCCCGACATCAAGGTGATGTTCGCGCCCTACGACGAATTCGCCAAGGGCGTGAAGATCGCCGTCGACGAGGCCGGGCTGAACAAGGACATCAAGATCTATTCGGCCGACATCTCGACCTCGGATATCGCCGCGATGCGCGAGCCGGACAGCGCCTGGGCGGCAACCGCCGCCACCAACCCGGCCGTCGTCGGCCAGGTCTCGGTGCGTGCGCTGGCGCAGCTCTTGGCCGGCGAGGATCCCGGCCACAACGTCATCGTGCCGCCGACGCTGATCACCCAGAAGGATCTGCTCGACAAGGACATCAAGAACATGGAGGACCTCTCGGCCAAGCTGCCGCAATTCGCCCATGCCGATGTCGCGATGCCGACCTGGATGCCGAACCCGAACGCGAAGTAGTCTTTCGCTATAGGCAAAGGAAAAGAGCGGCTCGCGGGCCGCTCTTTTTGTTGGTCCGGTGTTTAGATCTACCGCAGCGCCGCCGCGATGTTGCCGCCATCGACCGTCGTCACATCGGCGGTGGTCCGCTCGGCCAGCGCCTGATGCAGGAAGGCTTGGGCGACGTCTTCTGCCGTCACTTCCTGGCCGAGCAGGTTGCCGGACATGTACTCCTTCTCCGACACGCCGCGTGCGCCCGAGCGGCTGGCGATCATGGCATCGGTCAACAGCCCCGAACGGATGCGGTCGGCGTTGACGGCATTGGAGCGGATGCCATGGGCGCCGTAGTCGAGCGCATATTGCCTGGACAAAAACAACGTTGCCGCCTTGGGAATGCCATAGGCGCCGAACTTCGGCCCCGGATTGACCGCCTGCTTGGAGGTGTTGAACAACAGCACGCCGCCGGTGCCCTGTTCGAGCATGATGCGCACGGCATTCTGCGCCGCCGACTGATGGGCGAAGAAATTGAGTTCGAAGCTTTTGCGCAAGGTGGCGTCGTCGAGCTCGCCGATCCGGCCCTCCCAGGCAGCACCGGCATTGGACACGAGAATGTCGAGGCCGCCGTAGACGTCGACCGCTTTGTCGAAGGCGGCGCGCATCTGCGCCGGATCGGTGATGTCGGCGCCAATGCCGATCGAACCGTTGCCGGCTTTTTTTGCCGCCTCGGCAGCCCTTGACGCATCGAGATCGACGACGACCGCATGGGCACCGTTGTCGGCGAACAGCTTTGCCGTGGCAGCACCGATCGCGCCGGCGCCGCCGGTGACCAGCACCACCTGGCCGGTCAGCGGCTTCGGCTTGTTGGCGGCGAGCTTGGCCTGTTCCAGCGACCAGTATTCGAGCGGGAACAGGTCGCTTTTGGAGAGCGGGCGGAAATCGCCGACGGCTTCGGCGCCGCGTACCGCCTCGATCCACATTTCGCCGACGTCGGAGGCGATCTTCGCATCCTTGAGCGTGCGGCCGTGGCCGAACATGCCGAGGCCGGGCACCAGCGTCAGCCGCGGCATCGGGTCGAGCATGGTGCGCTTCACGTCGTCGAGCGCATCATTGGTTTCGAAATAGGCGCGATAGTCCTTGGCGAATTTCTCGACATGCTGGCGGATGACGGATTTGTAGTCGCCGACCTTGTCCGCGTCGGGCGCCGGCAGTGCCATCGGTCCGGTTTTGATGCGGATCGACAGGTCAGGTGTCGACACGCCGCGCCCGGCATAGTCGGCAATTTTTGCCGAATTGATGAAATCGACGATCGCATCCGAGGTGCGGAAATCGCTGATCATCCGATCGAAGCGGCCTTCGCCGCGTGCCACCGCCACCGCGCCGCGCAGCATCGGCGCAATCTCCGCAGGCTTCGCCAGCCTGGCCGGCAGTGCCACTTTTTCGGTGCGCGGCTTGCCGTTTCCGGCGATGAAATCCTCGGCGACGTTCACATAATGGATCATCCGGTCATAGGCCTGCCTGGCATCGTCGCCGAAGGTGAAGATGCCGTGCTTGTCTAGGATCAGGCCTTCGACCGTCGGATCGGCGTCGAATACATCGGCGGCCGCCTTGGCCAGATCGAAGCCCGGCATGATGTAAGGCACGAAGCCCATCTTTTCGCCGAACACCTTCCGGCTCAGCGCCTCGCTGTCCTCCTGGTCGACGATGGCCAGGATCGCCGTCGAATGCGTGTGGTCGACGAATTTGTGCGGCAGGAAGGCGTGCAGCAGCGTCTCGACCGACGGATTGGGCGAGGACGGATCGATGAGGTTCGCCCGCTGCAGCGCGACCATGTCCTCGTCGGAGAGCTTCTTGAGCGACCGCGCCTTCAACAGCGCGCCGAGCTTGACCGCCGGCAGGCCCTGCGGCTCGATGACGCCCATGTCCCAGCCGCTGCCCTTGACGCAGAGCACGTCCCATTCGTCGCCGACAAGGTCGGTGGCCCTGGTCTTGCACGAGGTGTTGCCGCCGCCATGCAGGACGAGCCGCGGCTCGCCGCCCAGCAGCCTGGTCGTATAGACGCGCAGCGCCAGATCGCGGGCCACACCCTTCTTTGCATAGTCGGCGACCAGCTTCTCCGCCTCGCCGTCATTCCACAGGTTCTTCATGTCAGCTTCGTCCGATTTCTCTCTTGTTGTGAACAGGAATACCGCGACGCCTTGATGACAATGCGTCGGCGGCTGAAACTAGGTATCAGGCGACCTTTTCTGCTGCCGCTCCGGCATGGTCGAGCAGCCGCCGCGCCATGCGCGCGCCGACGACGAGATGGGTGCAGAGCCCGCCGGC
The DNA here is from genome assembly GCF_040323505.1 of Mesorhizobium sp. M0040. Lineage (NCBI taxonomy): Bacteria > Pseudomonadati > Pseudomonadota > Alphaproteobacteria > Hyphomicrobiales > Phyllobacteriaceae > Mesorhizobium > Mesorhizobium sp. M0040. The sequence continues at coordinate 98,970 of NZ_JAMYVA010000007.1, read as the reverse complement.
GATCGCCGCGACGAGCGGTTCGAACTTGCTCTCTTCCTGCACCACCACAAGGCGCTTTCCGATCTGGCGCAGCGATGACAGCTCTGCCGAAATCAGCCGGCGGTTGTAGCTGCAGTCGAGCGCCTGGCCTTCGGTATCGATGATCTGCCCGGCGATGACGCCGGCCGCACCCGCCTTGCGCAATACAGCCATTTCGCTTGGCGTCAGCGCGCCGCATTTGACCAGATGGCTGTCGGTGTCCACCGAGCCGACCGAATACAGCGCCAGGTCGCATTCGCCGATGCCCGACAATTGCTCGCGGATCACCGGCTCGGCGCGCAGGCCGCGTGCCAGTTCTTCCGTCGTCAGCACCAGCGGCGCATAGAAATTCAGCCCCTTGGCGTTGAGCCGGCGCGCGATTTCCATCGTGCATTGGTCCGGCCGGTACGAATAGGGGGCGCCCAGATTGCCGCAGAGCTGCACCACGGTGACGTCCTGCAGATCGGCATAGGACATGATGTCGGCGATCGTGTAGATGGTCCGTCCCCAGGCGACGCCGATGCGGTCGCCCTTCCTGACCAACTCGAGAAAGACGCTTGCCGCCAGCACCGCGATGTCGGTCGAGGGGTCGGCGACATAGCCGTTTTCCGGCGCGATCCAGACGGCGTCGAGCTTCAGCGCGTCTTCCAGCTTGCGCGCCAGCACGTCGTTGGTGAAAAGCTGAGTCGAGGTCGAGATGTTGACGATGCCGGTCTCGCGCGCCTTGCGCAGATACATCGCCACCGAGGCACGGGAAATCTTGAGCTGGCTGGCCACCTGGTCCTGGCGCAGGCCGTGTGCATAGTAAAGCCAGGCGGCCTTGTGGATAAGCTGTTCTGTCGGTCGGATCGCCATGCCATCTCCTCGCTGACATTATTCACGGCTCTCGACAAAAGTCAAACCTTAGGCTGCGCACCTAATCCGACACCTAGCATTCTGGATGTCAGTAATTGCGCATTTGTTGTTATCTCGGTACGATAAACCAATCAGGAGGTCCGACAATGAACGTGTCATTGGGAGAGCGTTGGGAAACCTTTGTTTCCAACATCGTCAAGCGCGGCCGCTACGGTTCTGCCAGCGAAGTCGTGCGCGAGGGCCTGCGCCTTGTCGAAGAGCGCGAGGAAAAGCTGAAGGCGCTCCGTGCCATGGTGGACAAGTCGTTTGCTGAAGGCGGCGAAGCCACCGAGCAGGATATTGACGCCGCCTTGGAAGCCAAGGCCAAGCAGCTCGCAAGGGAAGGCTTTTAGGAGTGCCACGGCTGCGCATGTTGCCGTCGGTACAAGCAGATTTGGTCAATATCCTTGAATACATCACTCGTGAAAGCGGCAGCCTGTTGGTTGGCGGGCGTTTTGCGGATGCTCTGCGCCAGAAATGCCGTGATCTGGCGAGCTTGCCGGCGACGATTGGTCGTGCTCGTCCCGAACTCCGGCCGGACGTCCGAAGTTTCGCTTTCAGGGGATACGTGATTTTCTTCCGCTATAATGGCGACTTTTTCGAAGTGGCGAATATCGTGGAAGGGCATCGGGACATCGACGCTTTGTGGCCGGAGGGTGAGGGCGGGGAGGGGCGTCCCAAGTAATGAGCGAAGTGTGTGATGGCGGTGCACGAATCCAGTACGCGCTCAGGATCTGATGGTAAGAAGGCTCGACCAGACATTCGGAGGACGGGATGGGCAATCCCTACGAACAGGATCTCGACAGGAATCCGGCCAACCACCAGCCGCTGACGCCGCTGACCTATTTCGAGCGGGCGGCAAAGACCTTTCCCGACCAGATCGCCATCATCCATGGCCGCCAGCGCACGACCTATCGCGATTTCTGGAAGCGCTCGCTGAGGCTTGCCTCGGCGCTGGCGAAGCGCGGTATCGGCAAGGGCGACACCATCACCGTCATGCTGTCCAACACACCGCCGATGCTGGAAGCGCATTTCGGCGTGCCGATGACCAGGGCGGTGCTCCATTCGCTCAACACCCGCCTCGACGCCGCCGTCATTGCCTTCCAGCTCGACCATGCCGAAAGCAAGGTGCTGATCGTCGACCGCGAATTCGCCGGCGTGGTTCGGCAAGCGCTGACCCTGGCCAAGGTCAGGCCGCTGCTGATCGATTACGACGATCCCGACTATGCCGCCGATGCGCCCTATGCCAAGGGCGAGCGGATCGGCACGCTGGACTATGAGGCGTTTGTCGCCGACGGCGACGAGGATTTCGCCTGGTCGATGCCGGACGATGAATGGGATGCCATTTCGCTCAACTACACCTCCGGCACGACAGGCAATCCGAAGGGCGTCGTCTGTCACCATCGCGGCGCGGCACTGATGGCCTATGCCAACACCATCCATGCCGGGATGGGCAAGCACCCGGTCTATCTGTGGACGTTGCCGATGTTCCACTGCAACGGCTGGTGCTTTCCCTGGACGCTTGCCGTGCAGGCCGGCACGCATGTCTGCCTGCGCTGGGTGCGGCCGAAGCCGATCTACGACGCCATCGCCGATCACGGCGTCACCCATCTGTGCGGTGCACCCATCGTCATGTCGGTGCTGATCAACGCCAGGGACGAGGACAAGCGGCAATTCCCGCAGACCGTCACCTTCAATACCGCCGCGGCGCCGCCGCCTGAGGCGGTGCTGTCGGGCATGGCCGATGCGGGCTTTGCCGTCACCCATCTCTACGGCCTGACCGAAACCTATGGCCCGGCCGTCGTCAATGAATGGCATGGCGAGTGGGACCGGCTGGAGAAAGGGGCGAGGGCGGCGAAGAAGGCCAGGCAAGGCGTACGCTATGCCGCGCTCGAAGGCCTGACGGTGATGGACCCGCAGACGATGCAAGAGACGCCGGCCGACGGCGAGACGATCGGCGAGGTGATGTTCCGCGGCAACATCGTCATGAAGGGCTATCTCAGGAACCGCAAGGCGAGCGACGAGGCCTTTGCCGGCGGCTGGTTCCATTCGGGCGACCTCGGCGTCATGCACCCGGACGGCTACATCCAGCTCAAGGACCGTTCCAAGGACATCATCATCTCCGGCGGCGAAAACATCTCCTCGATCGAGGTCGAGGAGGCGCTCTACAAGCATCCCGCCGTCGCTTCTTGCGGCGTTGTCGCCCGATCCGACGACAAATGGGGCGAGGTGCCGGTCGCCTATGTCGAGTTGAAGCCGGGCAAGGCGGCGACCGAGGCGGAGGTAATCGAGCACTGCCGCGCGCTGCTCGCCCGCTTCAAGGTGCCGAAAGCGGTGATCTTCGCGGAAATCCCGAAGACTTCGACGGGCAAGATCCAGAAGTTCCGGCTGCGGGAGATGGCAAAGCAGCCTTAGGGCCTGATCCGAAAACGGAACCGATTTCGGAAAGCATCTTTTCAAGATCCTTCGCAAACAAACACGGGGCGGCGTTGCAGGCGCGCCCGGCGGAAACCACATGCGTTTCATGGGCCAACTCCGTCCAGGGATGTCACCATCTGTCATCAGCAGCCAAAATCGAGCCTTGACAGATGATGGTTTTCAATTTACGAGTGACGAAATTCTAAATTCGTCAGTCGTAAATTGGCCAACGAGATGCTTGAAACCCTAGACACCACCGCCGATTCCGCCCGCCAGGAAAATGTCACGCGCATCCTGGATTGCGCGGAGCGATTGTTTCGCCACTACGGCTACGGCAAGACCAACGTCGCCGACATTGCGCGCGAACTCGGCATGTCGACCGCCAACATCTATCGCTTCTTCGCCTCCAAGGTGGAAATCCACCAGGCGGTTTGCGGCCGTATGCTCGAGACCTGCTACCGGTTGACCTACGAAGCCTGCCATGGCCCCGGCACCGCCAGCGAAAAGCTCCGCCGCTACGTGCATACGCACTACCAGTGGACGCTCGAGACCATGATCGACCAGGAGAAGGTGCACGAGATGGTCATCGTCGCCATCGAGCGAGACTGGCACGTCATCGAAAAGCACATCGACAGCATCCATGAACTGGTCGCGGAAGTGATCCGCGAGGGAATCGCTACCGGCGAGTTCATCGATCAGGATCCGGTGATCGCTTCCCGGTGTTTCGGCGCTGCCATTATCAGCCTCTCTCATCCGCAGATAATGGCCCAGTGCCTCGCCAAGAAGAACCGGGCGACGCCGGACGAGCTTACCGAGTTTGCCATCAGAGCCTTGAAGAAATGACCATTGCCGCCCGTCGGGCGGTGATGTCGGCAATTCATCTCCACAGTTCGGGAGTACGAAAAGTGTCTTTGTCCAAGTCCATCACCTACAGGCGACCGGCCGCCGGCCTGGCATTGATTGTCGTTGCCGCTCTCGGCCTCGCCGGCTGCTCGCAGGAGAAAGCCGAGGTCACCGAGATCATCCGCCCGGTCAAGGTGGTCGAGATCGCCAAGGCGAGCGATACCCGTCAGCTTTCCTATTCCGGATCGGTGCGTGCCCGCACCGAGATGAATCTCGGCTTTCGCATCAACGGCAAGATCACCGAGCGCCTTGTCGACATCGGTGACCGCGTCAAGCCGGGCGACGTTCTCGCCCGCATCGATCCCACCGACTACGAGCTCTCGGTGAGAAGCTCTCAGGCCAGCCTCGATGCTGCCGACCGTCAGGTCGAGACAGTCGAGCTTACGCGCAAGCGGGCCGAACAGCTCTATGCCAAGAATTTCGCGCCGAAGTCGCAGCTCGAGCAGGCGACGCTCGCCTATAATCAGGCGGTCGCCACGCGAGACTCCGCCCGCTCGCAGCTTGCCCAGGCACAGAACCAGGTCCGCTATACCGATCTCAAGGCGGACAAGAACGGCATCGTCACATCAGTTGCCGCCGATGTCGGCCAGGTGGTCGGCTCCGGCACGCCGGTGGTGACCGTTGCCATCGACGGCGAGAAGGAAGTCCTGATCGCTGTTCCGGAAACCGATATCGCCGAATTCAAGCCGGGCAAGACCGTCAAGGCTGGCTTCTGGTCCGATGAGGCGCTGACGCTCGACGGCAAGGTCCGCGAAGTCGCCGGCAGCGCCGATCCGCAGTCGCGCACCTTTGCCGTTCGCGTCAGCCTGCCCAACGATCCTCGCGTGCTGCTAGGCATGACCGCCTCCATCGAAGCCGCGGCGGACAACCGGCAGCAACTGGTGTCGATCCCGCTGGCCGCGTTGGCGCAAAAGGACAGCCAATCGATCGTCTGGACAGTCGACCGCAACGGCGGGACCGTCCATGCGCATCCGGTCAAGGTCGCCGCCTTCACCCCCGACGGCGTCAGTGTCGCCGATGGGCTGAAGCCGGGCGACGTCGTCGTCGCCGCCGGCACGCAGTTCATGACCGAGAATCTGAAAGTCAAGCTGACCGGTGATGCAGCGCAACAGTCGGCGTCGGCCGATGACGCTGCAAGGCGCTTGCGCTGACGGCCAGGCAATTCACGGTTTCCGGGCGGCAGGCGCCCCCGATTTTCGAGATCTCAGGTCGATGTAACCCCCACGTCGATCCTCGCGTCCCACCGCGATGTAGATCTCTCAACTCGGAAAGCCACGCCGCCCGGAAGCCCACATCGGAAGTTCCTTGGGCATGCGAAAGCGCGTGCTCTGTTGATCAAATTGAAACGGACTGACGCCGATGACCATCGACACCAATGAAAAGCGGTCTTTCAATCTTTCGCGCTGGGCAATCGGCCATCCGAGCATTGCCCGCTTCCTGTTCGGGCTGATCATCGTCGCCGGTGCGCTCGGCCTGATGCGCATGGGCCAGAAGGAAGACCCCGATTTCACCTTCCGCGTCATGGTCGTCCAGGCGATCTGGCCAGGCTCCTCGATCAAGGAGATGGAGGACCAGGTCGTCAACAAGATCGAGCGCAAGCTGCAGGAAACGCCGCACCTCGATTTCGTCCGCTCCTACACCCGCGCCGGCAGCGCCATCATCACCTTGCAGGTCAAGGGCGACACCAATCCGGCGCAGGTCGCCGATGCTTTCTATCAGGTGCGCAAGAAGGTCGGCGATATCGCCAATGAGCTGCCGCAGGGGCTGCTCGGGCCCTACTTCAATGACGAATTCGGCGACACGTTCATCACCCTGCATTCGATCAGCGGCGACGGCTACAGCTATCCCGAGCTGAAGAAATTCGCCATCCAGGCGCGTGACATGCTGCTGACGACGCCCGGTGTCGAGAAGGCCGTGATCATCGGCGACCAGCCGGAAAAACTCTACATCGACGTTTCATCCAAGGCGCTTGCCGAACGTGGCCTGACGTTGACCGACCTGCAGAATGCGATCCGAGGCCAGAACAATGTCGACCCGGCAGGTTCGGTCGACACCGGCCAGCGTTCGGTGCGCATTTCGGTCGAGGGCGATGTCACCAGGGCGGCCGACATCCGCGAGCTTCGCCTGCGCGCCGGGAACCAGGTGACGCGCCTCGGCGACATCGCCACCGTGACCTCGGGCCTCGAGGATCCGTACCAGCGCAAGTACCGTTTCAACGGACACGACAGCGTCCAGCTCGGCGTCGTCATGGCCAAGGGCTTCAACGTCACCGACGTCGGCAAGGACGTCGAAGCGACCTATAAGCGCTTCGAAGAGGCGCTGCCCTATGGCGTTTCGGTCGATCAGATTTCCGACCAGCCGCATGTCGTGAAGGAGGCTGTGAGCGAGTTCATGGAAGCGCTCGGCGAAGCGCTGCTGATCGTGCTTTTCGTATCGTTCCTGTCGATCGGCTGGCGCTCGGGCCTGGTGATCGCGATCGTCATTCCGCTGGTCCTGGCCGCCACCTTCGCCATCATGTACGAGCTCGGCATCGACCTGCAGCGCATTTCGCTGGGCGCGCTGATCATCGCTCTTGGGCTCTTGGTCGACGACGCGATGATCGTCGTCGAAATGATGGAGCGAAAACTAGAGGAAGGCTTGGTCAAGGTCGAGGCGGCGAGCTTCGCCTACTCCTCGACCGCTTTCCCGATGCTGACCGGCACGCTGATCACGACGGCAGGCTTCATCCCCGTCGGGTTCGCTGCCTCGACCGCCGGCGAATATGTGCGCACCCTGTTTTACGTCGTCGGCATCGCGCTGATCGTGTCCTGGTTCGCGGCGGTCTATTTCACGCCATGGCTCGGCCACATGATCCTGAAGCAGCGCAAGCACGCCGGCAACCATCACGATGTCTTCGACACGCGCTTCTACCGCCGTCTTCGCTCGACCGTGGCATGGGCGGTGCGCCATCGCATCATCGTGCTGGTGATGACGCTGATGACCTTTGCCACCAGCCTGTGGGCGTTCCAGTTCATCCCGCAGAATTTCTTCCCGCAGTCGTCGCGCCCGGAAATCCTTGTCGACCTCTGGCTGCCGGAAGGCACCAGCATCAAGGAAGTCGAGACGCAGGCCAAGGCGCTCGAAGTCAGGATGATGGACGACAAGGACAAGCGCTTCATCGCCACCTATATCGGCGAAGGCGCGCCGCGTTTCTTCCTGCCGCTCGACCAGCAGCTTCGCAATCCGAACTTCGCCCAGCTTCTGGTGATGGCCAATGACGAACCCGCCCGCGAGCGGCTGATCGTCAAGCTGCGCACCATCCTGGCCGAGGATTTCCCGTCGATCCGCGCCAAGGTCGATCGCCTGTTCCTCGGCCCGCCGACCGGCTGGCCGGTGCAGATGCGCGTCATGGGTCCGGATCGCCAGGAGGTGCGCCGCATCGCCGACGAGGTGAAGGCGAAGTTCCAGGCAAATCCGCTGCTCGGCGCCATCCACGACGACTGGCTGGAGCCGGTGCCGGCGATGAAACTGGTGATCGACCAGGATCGCGCCCGTGCGCTCGGCGTCACCTCGCAGCGCATCCGCCAGATACTGCAGGCGACCATGTCGGGAGCGCCGCTCGATGACTTCCGCGACGGCGAGGAGACGGTTTCGATCGTCGCCCGTGAGCCGGAGGCAAGCCGTCACCTGCTGTCGGCGGTCGACTCCGTCTACATTCCGACCGATTTCGGTGGCTCCGTGCCGCTGTCGCAGGTCGCCAAGATCGTCCCGGTGCTGGAGCAAGGCGTCGAATGGCGGCGCGACCGCTTGCCGACCATCAGCGTACGCGCCACGCTTCCGGATGGCGTGCAGTCGAACGATGTCGCCATGAAGATGTACAGCGACATGCAGGGCCTGCGCGCCAGCCTCGCCCCCGGCTACAAGATCGAGATCCAGGGCGGCGCCGAGGATGCGGCCGAAAGCCAAGCCTCGATTGCGGCGAAAGCGCCGATCATGTTGGCCGTCATCGTCGTGCTGCTGATGATCCAGCTGCAGCATTTCGGCAAGGCCATGCTGGTGCTGGCGACCGGTCCGCTCGGCATCATCGGCGCGGCGGCGGCACTTTTGATCAGCGGCGCGCCGTTCGGCTTCGTCGCCATCCTCGGTGTCATCGCCCTGCTCGGCATCATCATGCGCAACTCGATCATCCTGGTCGATCAGATCGATCAGGACATCGCCGCCGGCGTAGAGCGTTCCGAGGCCATCATCGGCTCGGCGGTGCGCCGGTTCCGGCCTATCGTGCTGACGGCGCTGACGGCGGTGCTGGCGCTGATCCCGATCTCGCGCGGCGTCTTCTGGGGGCCGCTCGCCTACGCCATGATGGGCGGCATTCTCGTCGCCACGGTGCTGACCATCCTTGTCCTGCCGGCAGCCTATGCGCTGTTCTTCGGCAGGGAGCCCAAGAAGGTGGTGGAGCAGCCGGCCGAGACGGAAGAAAAGAACGAAAGGCCGCAACTGGCCCTGGCGGCCGAATAGCGGTCGAGCGAACGTCTTCCATAGATAACCCCGCCGAGGCGGGGTTATCAGGGTCGGGTCAGGCCGCAATCAGTTCGTACGGCCGAGCATCGTTATTCATTTTCTGTATTTTGATCGGTTGCTCGTCCGCGGTAGGAACGCTCCGACGCGACAACTCATCGATTCCCGCGTCAACAGGGAGCCCCAGCTTTTCGATTGCCAAACGACGCACCAGGGCCTCAGCCGAGCTGTCAATGTCGATTTCGTTGCGCTCCCATCGGCCAATCGACTGCTTGTCACGGTGGACCATGGCGGCCAATTCAGCTTGGGTCAGACCCATTTCGGAGCGCAGGAAACGAAGCTCGTCCCCGCTCATGCCCTTGGCATGGCTTACGATCCCAAGCGCGATTACTTGATGCAGTTCATTCACAGCAGGAATCGTGATGATGTCGTCGCCATCGTCATCCACCTCAACGGCGATGCCTTCGATGTAAACGTTGAGCAGACCGCTTTCTGTGTAGTGGTGTGCGTTATTCATCAGCTTCAACTCCAATTATCGAGCCCGCTTTTCGCTCGAACTCATCGATCCACATGACCGAAATAACTTTGACGAGACATCCGTTCTTGGAAGGGATGATAACGACCCCGATGGATCGACTCCCGCTGTTCGGTGTCTTGCACTCGACGCGATAACGGAAATGACCCGGCCGGGTTGCGGGCACAGGTGGTTGGTACACATTTCCAAACTTGAGCGCATGCAGTACATCAGACATGATCAAGCCGCGTTCGGAAAGCCGATCCTGCGCATGCAGCTTGTACGAGATGTTTAGTTTCTGATTTCTCGCGATAGATCGTATTTCAATCGTCGCACGGCCGGCATCCCAAGGTTGCGTGGTCGTCACAAATCCCCCTTCTATGGCATTCCTTCCGGTGCTTCATCTATCATGGTGATACCTACAAAAGTGCTGAACGTCAATAAACAAGCGGCATGCCATTGACGCCCGTTGGGTGGTGACAAATTCGCTACCGAACACAGGACGACACCGCTATTAAGACTAGCGCGTGGTTGGAGGACAGTCATGACCATAGCTCAGACAAAGGCACCGCTGCGGCTGCCGATCGACGGGCGCCATCGCCGGATGTTCATCGGCGGCGGCTGGGTCGATGCCCGCTCCGGTCGGACCACGGAGAGCCGCAATCCCGCCACCGGCGCGGTCATCGCCACGGTGCCGCGCGCCGACCGCCAGGACATCGACTTGGCGGTGACTGCTGCGCGCAAGGCGTTCGAGGGCCCGTGGAGCCGGTTCAAACCTTACGAGCGGCAGGTGCTGCTGCTGAGAATCGCCGACCTCTTCGAAAAGCACTGGGAAGAGATCAGCCGCTCCGACACCACCGACATGGGCATGCCGATCATACGCACCCGCGCCAATCGCAACCGCGTCATCGGCATGCTGCGCTACTATGCCGGCATGGCGACGGCGCTGCACGGCGAGACGATCGACAACTCGCTGCCCGGCGAAATCGTCTCTTTCACCCGCAAGGAGCCGGTCGGCGTCGTCGGCGCCATCATTCCCTGGAACGCGCCAACGGCGGCGTCGATCTGGAAGATCGGCCCGGCGCTGGCGACCGGCTGCACTATCGTGCTGAAACCATCGGAAGAGGCGCCGCTGACGCCGCTTTTGATCGCCGACATCATGAACGAGGCCGGCGTTCCGGAAGGCGTCGTCAACATCGTCACCGGCACCGGCACCGAGGCAGGTGCCGCACTCGCCGAGCATATGGGCGTCGACAAGGTCGTCTTCACCGGCTCGACGGCGACCGGCCAGTCGATCGTGCAGGCCTCGGCCGGCAACCTCAAGCGCGTCTCCCTGGAGCTCGGCGGCAAGTCGCCTGTCATCGTCTGCGCCGATGCCGATCTCGACAAGGCGGTGCCGGTGGCGGCGATGTCGGTGTTCGCCAATTCCGGCCAGATCTGCATCGCCGGTTCTCGCCTTTTCGTCGAACGCGCCGTCCATGACGAGTTCGTCGAGCGGCTCGCGGCACACGCCAAGGGTCTCAGGGTCGGCGACGGCATCGACCCGGCGACCGAGATCGGTCCGCTCGTCTCCGAAAAGCAGCTGCAACGGGTCACCGGTTACCTCGAGGCCGCCACCGCGGAAGGGGCGAAACTCGTCACCGGAGGCACCCGGCTTGTGGAAGGCGCGCTTGCCGCCGGCAATTTCGTCGCGCCGACCGTCTTTGCCGGCGTCTCGGACGACATGAAGATCGCCCGTGAGGAGATATTCGGGCCGGTGATTTCAGCCTTGCCGTTCGATACGCTGGACGAGGCGGTCGAGCGGGCCAACAACACGCCTTACGGCCTGGCTGCAGGGGTCTTCACCCAAAATCTCGCCACCGCCCACCAGCTGTCGCGCAAGATCCGCGCCGGCTCGGTCTGGGTCAATACCTATCACGCGATCGATCCGGCCGTGCCCTTCGGCGGCTACAAGATGAGCGGCTACGGCCGCGAGGGCGGCGCCGAGCACCTCGCCGAGTATCTCAACACCAAGGGCGTGTTCATCAAGATCGACTGATCGGTCCGCCGCCCGCACAAAAAATGCTCCCCGACGCCGGTTTTGCAAAACAGAATTCCTTCCCATGGCCGCAAAGCCATCCCATGCTCGAGCAATTGGAGCGTTACGCTCGTCGTCATCGGTGCGTTTTTCCATGGCAGAAAATCGACAATTGCGGCTTGGCGCTTTCATGCGGCCCGTCAGCCTTCATACCGGCGCCTGGCGCTACCCGGGCGCCTATCCCGACGCCAACTTCAATTTCGCGCATCTCAAGCACTTCGCGCAAAGGCTGGAAGCGGCGAAGTTCGACGCCTTCTTCATGGCCGACCACCTGGCCGTGCTCAACATGCCGATCGAGGCGCTGCGGCGCAGCCACACGGTCACGTCCTTCGAGCCGTTCACGCTGTTGTCGGCGCTTGCCGCCGTCACCGATCGTATCGGGCTGATCGCAACCGCTTCGACGACGTTCGACGCGCCGTACCACATCGCCCGTCGTTTCGCCTCTCTCGACCATATCAGCGGCGGGCGCGCCGGCTGGAATATCGTCACCACATCCAATCCCGACGCCGCGCTGAATTTCGGCCTCGACGAGCATGTCGAGCACGACGAGCGTTATCGCCGGGCGCGGGAGTTTTACGATGTCGTCACCGGCCTGTGGGACAGTTTTGCCGACGATGCCTTCATCCGCGACGCCGAAAGCGGGCTCTATTTCGACCCGGCGAAGCTGCATGTGCTCGACCACAAGGGCGAATATCTTTCGGTGCGGGGACCGCTCAATATCGCGCGGCCGGTGCAGGGCTGGCCGGTCATCGTGCAGGCCGGCGCGTCGGAGGCCGGACGGCAGCTCGCCGCGGAAACGGCCGAGGTGATCTTCGCCGCCCATGCCGATCTCGCCTCGGGGCAGCGCTTCTTTGCCGACGTCAAGAAACGTGCGCAAAAACTTGGCCGGTCGCGCGACGACATCAAGATCCTGCCCGGCGCCTTCGTCATTGTCGGCGAGACCGTCGAGGAGGCGCAGACGAAGCGGGCCAAGCTCGACAGCCTCGTCTACTACGAGAGCGGCGTCGCCTCGCTGTCGATCGCCCTCGGCCACGACGCGTCGCGGTTCGATCCGGATTCAGTCTTGCCCGAAATCCCGGAAAGCAACGCCAGCAAGAGCGGCCGCGAGCGCGTCATCGAACTGGCGCGCAAGGAAAACCTGACCGTCAGGCAGCTTGCGCAGCGGCTGGGCGGCTATTCCGGTCTTGCCTTCGTCGGCACTTCGAAAACCATCGCCGACGAGATGGAGGAATGGCTGGTCACCGAAGGCTCGGACGGGTTCAACGTCATGTTCCCCTATCTTCCCGCCGGATTGGATGATTTCGTCGAGAAAATCGTGCCCGAATTGCAGCGGCGCGGCATTTTCAGGAGCGAATACGAAGGATCGACCTTGCGCGAAAATCTTGGCCTGAAGCGGCCGCCAAACCGGTTCTTCCAACCTGAGACGGCAGCGATCCGCAAAGCTGGTTAGAACCGGCAATGATTTTAGACCGTGGCAAGCATCCGTTCTTTTCGTTCGGTCCGAATGTCCATAGGGTCATGAGCAGCGGGCTGGCAGCCCGAAATCATCGCGAGGGCTTTGCATCATGACCAATCCGGCCGTTGTCGGTTTCTCAGGCAATTTCACCCGGCCGTCCAAGACGCGCGGCTTCGTCGATCGTATCGTGAACGAGGTAGCCGGCAGATATGGCCTGGCCGCCAGCACGCATGACGTCGTCGACCTCGGCCCCAGCCTCGGTGGCGCCAAATGGGCGCGTGAACTGGATGCGCAAGCGGGCGATATCCTCAAGCGCGTCGTCGCGGCGGACGTGCTCGTCGTTGGCTCGCCCACCTACAAGGGCAGCTATACCGGCCTGTTCAAACACTTCTTCGATCTTGTCGACCCAACGGCGCTCAGGGGCAAGCCGGTGGTGCTGCTGGCGACCGGCGGCGGCGACCGGCATGCGCTGATCATCGAGCACCAGCTGAGGCCGCTGTTCGGCTTCTTCGAGGCCTTTACGCTGCCGACCGCGATCTACGCTTCGGACAGGGATTTCATCGACGGCGTGCTTGCGTCCGAGACGATCCAGGCGCGCGTCGGACAGGTGCTCGAGGATATCGGTGCAGCTCTTGGCGGTCGCTCCCGCGCTGGCACCGCTGCCGAATAGCCCCTAAAAAGAAAAACCCGCCTCGGCGGCGGGTCTCGGGGCGAATCAGCACCATACCGAAATTAGTAGCATAGCTGCCGGCACAAAGCAAGAACAAAATACGCAGGGACCGAGCGCGCCTTGCGCACCCGATCCCTCAACGCAGCCGTCAGATGACGAACAGCCAGTTGGCGAGCAGCATCACTGCGACGCCGGCGACGAGCGTCAGATAGGGCAGCATCCCCGCCTTTTTCACCGCAAGGTCGGACGAGCTCATGCCGAGATCGGCCAGCATGTGGTCGGGGAATTTGCCCTTGTCCTGGATGTAATGCCGGAAGCAGAACACCGGGATGATCAAGGCTGCCGTGATCAGCCCGGCCCACAATGCCATCGGGTTCCAGACCTTGGCTCCGGCGCCCATGAAGACCGCGTTGACGTAGGCAAAGATCGCGCCGAGGCCGAGCAGCCAGCTCGGCGCCTTCCATGGCCGCGCGATGTGGCCATTGTCGATGCGGTGGATCCAGCCGGCATTGAGATTGAGGAAGTTGAAGATGATGTAGCCGCAATTCGACACGGCGAGGATGAAGAAGAAGCTCGTCGCGTCGGCCGAGGCGATGGCCAGCACGATCAGGTTGAAGATCAGGTCGGTCCACATCGCCCGCGTCGGGGCGCCGTGCTCGTTGACATGGCTGAGATAGCGCGGCAGCCAGCCGTCGACCGAACCTTGATAGAGCGTGCGCGAGGAGCCGGCCATCGCCGTCATGATGCAGAGCACCAGGGCCAGGATCATCAGCATCACCAGCAGGCTGTGGATCAGCTGTCCGCCGCCGACCATGCCGGCCAGCGCATCGGCAACGCCGGAGCCATCGACGATCGGCGTCGCCAGCATGCCGTTCAAGCCGAGCACGCCCTGGAAGGTGAACGGCACCAGGATGAACAGCAGCATGCATAACAGGCCGGAGTAGAAGATCGCCTTGAAGGTATCGGTGCCGGGGTTCTTGAATTCGGAGGTGTAGCAGACGGCGGTCTCGAAACCGTAGGTCGACCATGCCGCGATGAACATGCCGCCGAGCACCAGCGTCCAGCCGGCGATGTTCCATGCGCCGGGCTCCGGCGCATAGGCTGCCGCGAGCGGCACCAGCGGCGAGAAGTTTGCCCAGTTGATCTGGCCGGTGACGATCGGCACCACGCCGACGATGAGCATCGGGATGATGACCAGCAGGCCGATATATTTCTGCACGTTGGCCGTGCCCAGGATGCCGCGATGCTGGATCGAGAAGATGATCAGCATCAGCACCGCGCCGATGAAGAAGGTGGCGTTGAAGGTGAAGGAAACCGGGCCAAGCGTGTGACCGTAGAGCGTCCAGTTACGGATCGCCGGCGTCGCCGCCGCGGTGACCGCGGTGATGGCGTCGGCGGCGCTGGTTCCGGCATGGGCCGCGATATAGGCGGCGACCTCGGGCGAAGTGTCGGTGAACAGCGGCACCGGTGCCAGCGCGTTGAGGATATAGGCGGCGGCGATCGAGCAGCCGAGCGACAGCACCGGCGACCAGGCGAACCAGTTGCACCACACCGAAAGCGGCGCGATGAATTTCGAATAGCGCAGCCACGCGGTGGCGCCGTAGACCGAGGCGCCGCCGGATTTGTTCGGGAACAGCCCGGCGATCTCCGCATAGGTGAAGGACTGCAGGAAGCCCATGACCATGGATACGGCCCAGATCAGGAAGGCCAGTGTTCCGGTGGTGCCGGCGATGCCGCCGATCGAAAACAAGACAAGGGCCGGAACGCCGCTTGCCACCCAGAAGGCGCCGCGCCAATCGATGTTCCGGTGCAGCTGCCCTTCGGCAGGCGGCACCAAGGTGGTGACTATCGTGCTCATTTACGTGGATTCCCCATTTTTGATGTTCCCCATCGGCAACAGCCGCAATCTCGCGAGGCGTCATCGACGCTCACGTTGAACGGCCTCAGGCGTTTTCCGCTCAGTAGTATTTTTTTCTTAGCAGTGAAGATCGACCCAAGGCGCTTTCACGTCAAGTGGTTTGTGACGCTGTGCACATTGCGTTTGTGAAACAGTCGAGCTTCGCTGGCGCTGCCAACGGGTGCGGTCTTTCCTTCTCCCCTTCTTGTGGGAGAAGGTGGCCGAGCGAAGCTCGGTCGGATGAGGGGTGTTCCAGATTGGCAAAACCGCACTTCGTCCAGCACCCTCAACCGTCTTGGCGCTGCGTGCCAATCCACCTTCTCCCACAAGGGAGAAGGGAAGAACCAGGCAGCGTCGGTCAGGAGCGCGGCCTGGTCTTTTGCGGGTCGTAATGGGCGAAGGCGACGACGCGCGCCGGCAGCCGCTTGCTGTGGCCGTCGAGCTTGCCGATTTCGACCTCGGTGCCGATCGCCGAATGCGCGACGTCGAGCCTGGCCAGCGCGATAGTCTTGTTCAGCACCGGCGAGCGCATGCCCGAGGTGACGACGCCGATCTGGGCCCGGCCGACATGCACGCAATCGCCGTGGCCGACGGCGACATTGGCGTCGATGTCGAGGCCGACCAGCTTCTTCTGCGGGTTTTCCTTGCGCCGGATCAGCGCCTCGCGGCCGATGAAATCGTCGCTCTTGGTCTTCAGCGGTACGGTGAAGCCGATGCCGGCCTCGAACGGATCCGTCTGGTCGGAAAACTCGTAGCCGGCAAAGATCAGCCCGGCCTCGATGCGTACCATATCGAGCGCCTGCAGCCCCATCGGCTTCAGGCCGTGCGTCTGCCCCGCCTGCCAGATCGCGTCGAATACCTTTTCGGCGTCGCGCGGATGGCACCAGATCTCGTAGCCGAGCTCGCCGGTGTAACCGGTGCGCGAAACCACGACGGGAATGCCGTTGCCGCCGCCGATGCGGGCGACGGCGAAACGGAACCATTCGAGCTCGTCGATCGACGGCTGCAGCGGCGAGGTCCAGATGATCTGCCGCAGGATGTCGCGGCTTTTCGGCCCCTGCACGGCGACATTGTGCATCTGGTCGGTCGACGAACGCACCAGCACGGTGAGGCCGAGTTTTGTCGCCGTTTCGCGCAGCCATTCGCCGGATAGATCGTCGCCGCCGACCCAGCGGAAATTATCCTTGCCGAGCCTGAGCAGCGTGCCGTCGTCGATCATGCCGCCATGCTCGTAGCACATGGCGGAATAGACGACCTGGCCGACGCCGAGCTTCTTGACGTCGCGGGTCAGCGTGTATTGCAGCAGCGCCTCGGAGTCCGGCCCGGTGACCTCGAACTTGCGCAGCGGCGACAGGTCCATGATCACGGCGTCCTGCCGGCAGGCCCAGTATTCATCGATCGGGCCTTGCCTGGCGAAGGAATTGGCCAGCCAATAGCCCTTGTACTCGACGAAGTTGCGGGTGTGCTTGGCAAAGCTCGAATGAAAGGCGGTCTCGCGGGTCATTTTCGGTTCCGAATCGGGCGTCATGCGTCTGGCGATCGCTCGCGAGAATTTGTGCTGGCCGGAATAGGTTCGCACATGGATGTCGGTCAGGTTCCAGCCATTGGCCGGCGTCGTATCGTCGGGGCAGGCGGACGAGACGCAGACGATGTCCGTGAGCGCCCTGAGTAGCACATAGTCGCCCGGCCGCGACCACGGCTCGTCCGATACCACGACGCCATGCGCGTCGATGGCCGTGTTGAAGAAGAAGTTGATCGCCATCCAGCCGGCGCGAGGCGTGACACCCTTGTCGGCCAGCGCGCGGTTGAAATTCTCCGAGCAGTTGGGATGGCCGGGATAACCGATGTCGTCGTAATATTTGGCCGCGCAGGCGAGCGCGAATGCATCGTGGCGGCCGCAAGTGTCCTGCACAACCTCGACCAGCGGCTCCATGTCCTGGTCGTAGTATTTCGAGTGCAGACCGGGCATCGGATAGCTCGAACCCATCAGCGTGCGCGTCGTCGTCACATCG
Organism: Mesorhizobium sp. M0040; assembly: GCF_040323505.1. Taxonomy (NCBI): domain Bacteria; kingdom Pseudomonadati; phylum Pseudomonadota; class Alphaproteobacteria; order Hyphomicrobiales; family Phyllobacteriaceae; genus Mesorhizobium; species Mesorhizobium sp. M0040. Next base: position 81,617 of record NZ_JAMYVA010000007.1, on the reverse strand, counting down.
AGCGGATGATCGCGGCCCTTGTCCAGCTTGCGCGCCGAAAAGCACTGGAAGTCGGTGCATTGGCGCCCGTCGACATCGATGATCTGCAGATAGTCGCCCGCCTTGACGAAGTAGGCCTCCGCCGTCGCCGAATGGACGCGCAGGTCGAGCACGGGATCGGTCAGCGGGTCGGCAAGCCTGGATTTCGCCCCAGGGCGGATGGTGGCGCGGCGGACGATGACGCTAAGCGGCGTCGCCGTATCGTGGCCGTCGACCAGCATCGGCCCGCCGGGCGCGGCAATCAGCATCGACCCATCGCGGGCGACGGTAAAAGCCTGTTCGGTACCGGCAGGGGTGGCGCCGCCGAAAACGCGAACCGCCTTCGCCTTGTCGAGCTGCACCTGGCGCCGCTCGAGCCCCCGGCGCAAGGATGCGAGGCTGTCGTCGCCTTCGGCCAGCAGCGCCTTGATGCCGGCGGCATTGCTGTTCGATTTCTCGCCGAGAATGCCGGGATCGGTCGCGTCGCTGCTGTCCCATGCCAGCAGCTCGCAGGCCTGCCCGCCCTCGACATCGCGCACGGTGACAATGTCGCCGGCCTCGACCTCGATCAGCATCGCGCCATTGCCCTGAACCGAGTAGCGCTCCATCCCGGCCGGCAGCGTAATCTGGCCTGGCCGCAGGATCAGGCTCGGCCGGGGCGGTCCGGCGACGACGGCGGGGTAGGGCGACTGGCTCATCTCAACCTTGGTTTCGAGAAACAAGTTTGCCTGTGTGTGAAATTATTTTAGCGGGAAGAATAGCAGGGGGATCGGGTTTGGCAAGGTGAAGGTGGCACAAGCTCCCCCTTCTCCCCTTGTGGGAGAAGGTGTCGCCGAAGGCGACGGATGAGGGGTGTTCCAGGGAACGCCAGCCTCTCACTCCGCTGGAACACCCCTCATCCGTCCCGGCGCTGCGCGCCGATCCACCTTCTCCCACAAGGGGAGAAGGGAAGACGCGCCAAGGCTATGCCAACTCCTCGCTGTGGCTGATCTCGACGCCATACTCGGCGGCAGCGTCCAGCATCGTATGCCACAGGCTTTCCGCGAAGGTGGCGAACACCAGAAGATTGAACACCGCCTGTCCGTCCGGCCGGTCATTGCCGCGCCAGAGATTGATGCTGGTGTGATCGACCGAGGTCGCAGCAGCGGTGCCTGCCGGGAACGGCGCGGGGTGCAGGTCTAGCGACGACAGTTTGGCCAGCATCGCGCGCGCCTTTTCTCCGGAAACGCTGATCAGCGCGCGGGCATGCGACTGGTCGGACAACGAGGCGGATTGCGCAAACGCCTGGCTCAGCGGGTCGCTCGCGTGCTTGCCGCCATTGGACAGGACCAGGAACTGATCCGGTCCCGACCAGATCAGCGTAGCGTCGGGAGTTCGGGTCGCCTTGGGCGTTTCCGGGGCGGCAACGCCGAAGCGGGTTTCGGCGGCCTTCGCCAGTTCTGCCGCTTTGCCGCGCCGCGCCATCACCTGGATCAGGTCGAAATTGCGGATTTCCGTCAGTGAAACGCCAGCCTCGGTGCCGCGCGCGCCATAGGCGCCGACGACAAGCGCTTTCTCCAGCGGACTGCGGGCAATCCAGGAAAACTCAGCCACGCTGGCGCCCTCCATCCGGATCGTAGAAGACCGGGCTGCACAGCTCGACGTCGTAGTCTTCGCCGCGCAGCGGGTCATGCGCATGGACGATCTCGCCAATGCGCTCGCGGCCACGCTCAACAAGCGCCAGCCCGATCCACTGGTCGAGCATGGGCGAGAAGCAGACCGAAGTGACATAGCCCTGGTCGTTGCCGGGACCGGGCGTCTCGCCTTTCGGAATGATATGCGCGCCGGAGCGCAGGCGGCGCGTCTTGTCGACCGGCTTGATGCCGACGACGACCTGCCGGTCTGGGGCAATCAGCGCCTCGCGCCCGGCCATGACGCGGCCGATGAAATCTTTCTTGCTGGACATCATCTTGCCCAACCCGAGGTCGGCGGCGGTCGTCGTGCCGTTCAGCTCCGGTCCGGCGACATGGCCCTTTTCGATGCGCATGACGCCGAGCGCCTCGGTACCGTAGGGCGTAACGCCGAACGGCTTGCCGGCCAGCATCAAATTGCGCACCAGCGCCTCGCCATAGCGGGCGGGAACCGAAATCTCGAACGCCATTTCGCCCGAAAACGAGATGCGGAACAGCCGCGCCTTGATGCCACCGCGAAGCGCGACTTCGCGCGCCCCCATGAAGGGAAAGCCCTCGTTCGACAAATCCTCCGCCGGATCGACCATTTCCCGAAGCAGGTCCCGGGTCTTCGGCCCGGCGATCGAGAACTGCGCCCATTGATCGGAGACGGATGTTAGTTGCACGTCGAATTCGGGGAACAGCACCTGCCGGCAGAATTCGAGATGCTGCATCACCAGCCCGGCCTTGGCGGTGGTGGTGGTCAGGAAATAGTGGTCCTCGGCCAGCCGTGACGTCGTGCCGTCGTCATAGACGATGCCGTCCTCGCGCAGCATCAGCCCGTAGCGGGCTTTGCCGACGGCTAGACTGGAGAAGGTGTTGATGTAGACACGGTCGAGGAAGGCGCCGGCGTCCGGGCCGTGCACGTCGATCTTGCCGAGCGTCGAGACATCGCAGAAGCCGACGCCGGAGCGCACCGCCTTGACCTCGCGGGTGACCGAGTCCAGCCAGTCCTTTTCGCCGGCGCGCGGATACCATTGCGCGCGCTTCCACAGGCCGGTGTCGACGAACACCGCGCCCTGTTCGGCTGCCCAGTGATGCGACGGAGTCAGCCTCGTCGCATGGAAATCTTCGTCGCGATGATGGCCGGCGAAGGCGCCGATGGCGACCGGCACATAGGGCGGGCGATAGATCGTCGTGCCGGTTTCGGGGATCGATTTGCCGCTGATTGCCGCCATGATGGCGAGACCGGCGACGTTCGAGGTCTTGCCCTGGTCGGTGGCCATGCCGAGCGTCGTGTAGCGCTTGAGATGCTCGACCGATTCAAAACCTTCGCGCTGCGCCAGTTCGATGTCGGATGCGGTGACATCGTGCTGGTAGTCGACAAAGGCCTTGCCCTTGCCGGCGACGTGCCAGAGCGGGGTCAGCGAAAAGGCTTCTTCGTCGGCGACCGGCGGCGTGCCGGCATTGCCGCCGCGTCCGGCGCCTTGTGCTGCTGCCGATCCGGTGGCAAAGCCCTGGCGCAGGCACTCGCCCAGCCCGAAGGCGCCATTGGCGGCGCCGACGGCCACCATGCCGGGCGGCGCACCATCCGGCACGAAGGCTGCGATATCGTCCTGCCATTTCGGCCGGCCGCGATGATAGGAGGTCAGCCCGACCGCCGGATTCCAGCCGCCGGACACGGCTAGCCCGTCGGCTTCGACTTCCGCCCGTGCGCCGCCGGTCAGCGCCACCACGATTTTCCGGATCCCGTCCTTGCCGCCTTCGACCCCGCTGACCGAGCCGTTGAGCACGGCAAAGCCGCCTTTGGCGGCAAGCGCGCGATGCGCGGCGGAGACGTCCGGGCGCGCATCGACGACCGCCGCGATCTGCAAACCGGCGCCAAGCGCGGTCTCGACCGTGCGCCAGCCATCCTCATTGTTGGTGAACAGCGCGATCCTCTTGGCAGGGGTAACCGCGTAGCGCGCGACATAGGTCCGCATCGCCGACGCCATCATCACGCCCGGCGTGTCGTTGCCGGCAAAGACGATCGGCCGTTCGATGGCGCCGGCGGCGACGACGCAGCGCTTGGCCACGATCCGCCACAGCCGCTGGCGCACCTGGTGCTCGGGCGGCGAGGGCAGGTGGTCGTTGACTCGCTCGATGGCGCCATAGGTGCCGCCATCATAGACGCCGAACAATGTCGTGCGGGTCATGATGCGGACATCGGGCAGTGCGGCGAGTTCGGCCAGCGTGCGCGTAATCCATTCGGCCGCCGGCGCGCCGTCGATCATGCCGCCGTCGGCGAGCAGACGGCCGCCAAGCGCAAAATCTTCCTCGCACAGGATGACGCGGGCGCCGCCGCGCCCGGCCGCCAGTGCCGCAGCCAGCCCGGCCGGGCCGGACCCGGCAATCAGCACGTCGCAATGCGCCCACGCCTTGTCGTAATGGTCGGGATCGGCGACGCCTGCAGCGCGGCCGAGGCCGGCGGCGCGGCGAATCGTTGGCTCGTAGATCGTTTCCCAGAATTTCGCCGGCCACATGAAGGTCTTGTAGTAGAAGCCGGCGACGAAGATCGGCGCGAACAGCTGATTGACCGCCATCAGGTCGTGGCGCAGCGACGGCCAGCGGTTCTGGCTGGCGGCTTCGAGCCCGTCATAGAGTTCGGCCGTGGTCACCTTGGTGTTCGGCTCGCGCCGCGCTCCGCTGCGCAGTTCGACCAGCGCGTTGGGCTCCTCCGAACCAGCGGTCAGGATGCCGCGCGGCCGATGGTATTTGAACGAGCGGCCGACCAGCTTGACGCCATTGGCGATCAGCGCCGAGGCCAGCGTGTCGCCCTGGAAGCCGGCAAAGCTCTTGCCGTCGAAGCGGAAGGCCAGCGGCGCGGCGCGATCGATGAGACCGCCGCTCTCCAGCCGGTGTGTCTGCGCGGGGCCAACCATCAGGCCCCAACCTCGGCGGCACCAACGCCTGCAGCCGGTTCGACCGCCGAAATCTCGTGCGTCAGCGTGTTGCGGGCGACCTTCAGCCAGGCCCGGCAGCCGCCGCCATGGTACCAGTATTCGCTCATCGGCCCGGCGATGTTGTCGCGCAGATAGACGTAGTCGAAGACCTCGTCTTCGGTGGCGCCGGCCGCCGGACGCGTCGGCTTGGCGTCGCCCAGATAGGTGAACTCGCCGAGTTCGCGTTCGCCGCAGAAGGGACAGACAATGCGCATGCTTCTTCAGCCAGCCTTCAATGCAGGTTCGGTTGGGCGCCTTGGCCCTTTTCGTCGATCATCGCACCTCGCCGGAAGCGGTCGAGACGAAAGCGGGCAGCCTCCTTGTGCGGCTCGTCGCGCGCCAGAAGATGGGCAAAGACCAGGCCGGAGCCGGGCGTCGCCTTGAAGCCGCCATAGCACCAGCCGGCGTTGAGATAGAGCCCGTCGACCGGTGTTTTGTCGATGATCGGCGAGCCGTCCATCGACATGTCCATGATGCCGCCCCACTGACGCAGCAGCCGTATCCGGCCGATCATCGGCATCAGCGCCATTCCGCCCTCGCAGACGTCTTCCATGACAGGCAGATTGCCGCGCTGGGCGTAGGAATTGTAGCCGTCTATGTCGCCGCCGAAGACCAGGCCGCCCTTGTCGGACTGGCTGACATAGAAGTGGCCGGCGCCGAACGTCATGACATTGGGGATCAGCGGCTTGATCGCCTCGGAGACGAAGGCCTGCAGCACATGGCTTTCGATCGGCAGCCGCATGCCGGCCATCGCCGCGACGCGCGACGAGGAGCCGGCGACGGCCATGCCGACCTTGCCTGCACCGATCCTGCCGCGGCTCGTCTCGACACCGGTCACCTTGCCGCTGCCATCGCGGACAAAACCGGTCACCTCGCAGTTCTGGATGATGTCGACGCCGAGCGCGCTCGCCGCATGCGCATAGCCCCAGACCACGGCGTCGTGCCGTGCCGTGCCGCCGCGTCGCTGCAAAAGCCCGCCTTGCACTGGAAAGCGCGCATTGTCGAAGTTCAGGAACGGCATCATCTTCCTGACCGCCGTCAGATCGAGCAGTTCGGCATCGATGCCGTTGATGCGCATGGTGTTGCCGCGCCGCGCATAGGCGTCGCGCTGCGCGTCGGAATGGTAGAGATTGATGACGCCGCGCTGGCTGACCATGGTGTTGTAGTTGAGGTCCTGCTCCATCCGCTCCCACAGCTTCATCGACAGCTCGTAGAAGCCGGTATTGCCTGGCAGTCCGTAATTGGAGCGGATGATGGTGGTGTTGCGGCCGGCATTGCCGGAGCCGATCCAGCCTTTTTCCAGCACCGCGACATTCCTGATGCCGTATTCGCTGGCGAGGAACCATGCCGTCGCCAGGCCATGGCCGCCGCCGCCGATGATCACCACGTCGTAGTGGCTCTTCGGGCTGGCGTCGCGCCAGGTGCGCTGCCAGTTCTTATGGCCGGAAAATGCCGCCCGGGCGAGGGAGAAGATCGAGTATTTCATGAACCTGTTTCGCGCCGGGCGTGCAACAATTCCGGATCAGATGTCGAGCGTGTGGTCGCGCTCCCACTGGGTGAAGTGGGAAGCATAGGAATTCCATTCCTGCTGCTTGAGCTTTAGATAGGCCGACGAGAATTCCTCACCCAGCGCCGCCTTGAGCGATTTGTCGTTGTCGAACTTGCGCAATGCGTCGAGCAGGTTGAGCGGCAGCTTCGGCGCGCCCTCGACCGTATGGCCGAACTGGTACATGTCGATGTCGTAGCGCCGGCCGGGATCGGCCTTCGAGCGGACGCCGTCGAGCCCGGCGGCGATGATCACCGCCTGCAGCAGATACGGGTTTGCCGCGCCGTCGGGCAGGCGCAGCTCGAAGCGGCCGGGGCCGGGTACGCGCACCATGTGGGTGCGGTTGTTGCCGGTCCAGGTCACCGTGTTCGGCGCCCAGGTGGCGCCGGAGATGGTGCGCGGTGCGTTGATGCGCTTGTAGGAATTGACCGTCGGGTTGGTGATGGCGGCAAGCGCGGACGCATGTTTCATGATGCCGCCGAGGAAATTCCTGCCCTTGGCCGACAGGCCGAGCTCCATCGCATTGTCGGCAAAGACATTGGTCTTGCCGTCTTTGTCCCACACCGAGATATGCGCATGGCAGCCATTGCCGGTCAGGCCCTGGAAGGGTTTGGGCATGAAGGTTGCGCGCAGGCCGTGCTTTTCGGCGACCGATTTCACCATGAATTTGAAGAAGGAATGCTTGTCGGCGGTCGCCAGCGCATCGTCGAAGGCCCAGTTCATCTCGAACTGGCCGTTGGCGTCCTCGTGGTCGTTCTGGTAGGCGCCCCAGCCGAGCGCCAGCATGTGGTCGCAGATCTCGGCGATCACATCGTAGCGGCGCATCACCGCCTGCTGGTCGTAGCAGGGCTTCGACGCCGTGTCATATTCGTCGGAAATCGTCTTGCCATCCGGCGAGATCAGGAAGAATTCGGCCTCGACGCCGGTCTTGATGTGCATGCCGTCGCCAGCGGCCTCCGCGATCAACCGCTTCAGCGTGTTGCGCGGCGCCTGCTCGACCGATTTGTCGTCCATGATGCAGTTGGCGGCGACCCAGGCGACCTCCGGCTTCCAAGGCAACTGGATCACCGAGGCCGGATCCGGCACCGCCAGCATGTCGGGATGCGCCGGCGTCAGGTCGAGCCAGGTGGCAAAGCCGGCAAAGCCGGCACCGTCCCGCTGCATGTCGGCGATCGCCTGCGCCGGCACCAGCTTGGCGCGTTGCCCACCGAACAGGTCGGTGTAGGATATCATGAAATATTTGACGCCCTTCTCCTTGGCGAAGGCGGCGAGATCGTTCCCCATTATAGTTCCTCGCTTACTGGCATTTGGTTTGTTTTAGAAGCCGTTCTTGCCCGGTATCCAGTTGGTGCCGGCCAGCGGCACGCCGGCCATGGCGGCGGCTTCGATCGTCAAGGCGACAAGATCCTCGGGCTCGAGATTGTGCAGGCTGTTCTTGCCGCAGGCGCGTGCGATTGTCTGAGCCTCAAGTGTCATCACCTTAAGATAATTCGCCAGCCGTCGGCCGGCCGCAATCGGATCGACCCGTTTCATTAGCTCGGGATCCTGCGTGGTGATGCCGGCCGGGTCGCGACCCTCATGCCAGTCGTCATAGGCGCCGGCGGTGGTGCCGAGCTCGTTGTATTCCGCCTCCCAGCGCGGGTCGTTGTCGCCGAGCGCGACAAGCGCTGCCGTGCCGATCGACACCGCATCGACGCCGAGCGCCAGCGCCTTGGCGACGTCGGCCCCGTTGCGTATGCCGCCCGAGACGATCAGCTGCACCTTGCGGTGCATGCCGAGATCCTGCAGCGCCTGCACCGCCGGCCTGATGCAGGCAAGCGTCGGCTGGCCGACATTTTCAATGAACACTTCCTGGGTCGCTGCCGTGCCGCCCTGCATGCCGTCGACGACGACGACATCGGCGCCCGATTTCACCGCAAGCGCGGTATCGTAATAGGGCCGTGCGCCGCCGACCTTGACGTAGATCGGCTTTTCCCAGTCGGTGATTTCGCGCAGTTCCAGGATCTTGATCTCGAGGTCGTCCGGCCCGGTCCAGTCGGGGTGGCGCGAAGCCGAGCGCTGGTCGATGCCCTTCGGCAGCGTGCGCATTTCGGCGACGCGGTCGGAGATCTTCTGGCCGAGCAGCATGCCGCCGCCGCCTGGCTTGGCGCCCTGGCCGACGACCACCTCGATCGCGTCGGCACGGCGCAGATCGCGCGGGTTCATGCCGTAGCGCGACGGCAGATACTGGTAGACCAGCGTCTTCGAATGGCCGCGCTCTTCCTCGGTCATGCCGCCGTCGCCGGTCGTCGTCGAGGTACCCGACAGCGTCGCGCCGCGGCCAAGCGCTTCCTTGGCCGGCCCGGACAGCGAGCCGAAGCTCATGCCGGCAACGGTGATCGGGATTTTCAATTCGATCGGTTTTTTCGCATAGCGCGAGCCGAGCACGACGCTGGTGTCGCAGCGCTCGCGATAGCCTTCGAGCGGATAGCGCGAGATCGAAGCACCGAGGAACAGAAGGTCGTCGAAATGCGGCAGCTTGCGCTTGGCGCCGGCGCCGCGGATGTCATAGATGCCGGTCGCCGCGGCGCGGCGGATCTCGGAAAGCGTGTAGTCGTCGAAGGTCGCGGATTTGCGCGGCGTCGTCGGCGGGTTGCGATAGGTCATTGAGCCTCAATACGCGTCGGCGTTGTCGATATTGAAATTGTAGAGGGTACGAGCCGAGCCATAACGCTTGAACTCCGCCGCCTTGACGCCGGTCACACCGGCGCGGTCGAGCAAGCCTTGCAGCAATTCGAGATGCTCGGGCCGCATCTCCTTGGCGATGCAGTCGGCGCCGAGGCTTTCGACCTTGCCGCGCACGAAAAGCCGCGCCTCGTAGATGGAATCGCCGAGCGCATCGCCGGCGTCGCCCAGCACCACGAGGTTGCCGGACTGCGCCATGAAGGCCGACATGTGGCCGATATTGCCATGGACGACGATGTCGATGCCTTTCATCGAGATGCCGCAGCGCGACGATGCGTTGCCTTCGATGACGAGCAACCCGCCCCGGCCGGTGGCGCCGGCATACTGGCTGGCATCGCCTTTGACGACGATCTGGCCGGACATCATGTTCTCGCCGACGCCGGGCCCGGCCGAGCCATGCACGGTGATGGTGCCGCCGTCGTTCATGCCGCCGCAATAATAGCCGACGCTGCCGCGCACATCGATGGCGACCGGCTGGTCGACGCCGACGGCGACCGAATGGCTGCCTCGCGGGTGGAGCACCTCCCAGGCGGTCTCGTTCGAACCGGGCGCCAGATCGTGCAGCGCCTGGTTGAGCTCGCGCAGCGACATTTCGGCCAGATCGAAGACCCGTGACGCATGGCCCGGCTCGCGAGCCGCCTTGGAGAGGTTAATTGCCGGCATTGGTTCAATGCTCCCAGAAATAGACGGTTGCGGGCTCGGGTTCCCAGACCTTCGCATTGTCTATGCCGGGCAGTTTGGTGAGCGCACGATATTCCGAGCCGAAGGCGACATACTGATCGGTTTCGGCCATTACTGCGGGCTTGCAGGCGATCGGATCGCGCACCACGCCGAAGCCGTTCTTGGTGCCGACGACGAAGGTGAAAAAGCCGTCGAGATCGCTCAGCGTGCCTTCCAGCGCCTCGCCCAGATTCTTGCCATGCGCCATCTGCGAGGAGAGATAGGCGGCAGCGACCTCGGTGTCGTTCTCGGTCTCGAATGTCATGCCTTCGCGGATCAGCTCGCGGCGGACATTGTTGTGGTTGGACAGCGAGCCATTATGCACCAGGCACTGGTCGGCGCCGGTCGAGAACGGATGCGCGCCCATCGTCGTCACCGCCGATTCGGTCGCCATGCGGGTATGGCCGATGCCGTGCGTGCCGGTCATCTCGCGGACGCCGAAACGGTCGACGACCGCTTCGGGCAAGCCGACTTCCTTGTAGATTTCGACGACGTCGCCGGCGCCCATGATGCGGATGTCGGGGCGCAGCGTCTGGATCGCCTCGCGCGCTTCGTCGATCTTGGCAGGCGTCGTCCGGACCACGGCATGCGTCGACTTCGCAGCAATGCTCACCGGCGCGCCGATCGCCTTGGCGAGTTCGGCGTCGAGGCCGCGGAAATCGCGCTCCGGCTTGGCCGACTGGATGGTGATCTTGGCTTCACTGGAGGGCGCGCCATAGATGGCGATGCCGGCGCTGTCGGGACCGCGATCGCTGAGCGAGATCAGCATCTCCGACAGCATCGCGCCAAGCTGGGGCTCGAGCGACTTGTCCTTCAAAAACAGTCCGACGATTCCGCACATGTCAGCCTCCGCGAGTTTGTTCCCTCCGAGATGTATCGAATGAGTCCCGGGAATTCAATTGGTATGAAAAAAATTTTCCTGTCGTTATATATCGGCTGAGGCGCCGCCGGCCGCACTATCGCTGCGCTGGCCGCCATTGTGAACCCATTTGGCATAGCGGATGCGGGCGATCTTGTAGGCATCCAGGATCGACAGGGCATAGATCAGGATCCCGCCGGCATGGCGGCCGACGAAGCTGGCGTCTGGCGGCGCGATCTTGGCGGTGACCCAGGCAAGGATCACCATGAAGAACAGGAATTGCAGGCCGCGCACCGGCACCCCGAGCACGACATGCCCGCTCGCCGGCAAGACGATCGCAGCGCCCAGAACCAGATAGGGGCTCGGTGGTGCGGGGGAGGTGGTGATCTGGCTGGTCATGCCGCTTGCCGTTCGCTTTGATTGATGGCATCGCGCAGCGCCGAAGCCGACGACAGCAGCCTCTCGATCAGCACCGGATCGAGCCTGACCGTGCCGAATTCGGCTTGCCGGAATACGCCGTAACGCGCGCGCTCGGCCTCGGCCAGAAGCCAGACGATGCGCACGCCGTTCGGCGTGATCAGCAATTCCTTGGTGCGCTCCTCGGCAAAGATATCGAGGTGGCCGGCGATGACGGCTTCGGGGAAGCGCACGCCCTTGCGGTCGCTCCGCAGCACCGCCTCGGCCGGAAACCCCGCCGCCTTCGGCAGCGGATGGACGAGATGATCGAAATTGGAAAAAGTCGTCGGCGATCCCGGCCGCATCATCATATCGAAAGTGCCTGGTATCGCGACCTTTTCGGTGATCGAAACGCTCAGCCAGCGCGCCGGCAGCTTCCTGATCGCCAGCGTGTCGACGATGGTCCGCACCTGCACCCGCCGGCCGTTCCACGAGCCGGCGAAGGTAACGACGCCGGCGGTGCCGTCCGAGATGTTGGCCACGTCGGGGATGACGGCGCGGACGCCGGCTTCGTCGGCGGCAAGCCCGGTCGAAGCCTTGGCGCGGCTGGCCCGCGCAAGCCAGGCTATATGGAGGACGAGAGCCAGGGCAACCGCCCCGGCGAGCAATGCTGAGATCACCTAACGCACCTCGTCACGCAAATGCCCGCCCAGACCGGGCGCGCCGTCAGTAGCCCTGCGGCTTCGGCCACGGCATGGTGAACTGGGCACCACGGCGCACGAATTTGTAGCGGTAGAAGTGGAACCACAGCGAGATCAGGAAGTAGAAGGCGACCATGGCGATCAGCTGCGAGCCGAAGCCGAGGAAGATCGCAAAGAAGGTGACGACGCAAAGGCAGAACAAGACGATCGCCGGCAGCGGATGGAACGGATGGGTGTAGCCGCGGCGGATCGAGCCGAGCGGCCACTTTTTCCTGAACATGATGATGTTGATGCTCATGAAGGTGTATTGCAGCACGCCCGACAGGATCGAGAAGGTGATCGCCTGGTTGAGGTCGGCGATGAAGGCGAAGGCGAGCGCGATCGGCAGCAGAAACAGGATCGAGCGATAGGGCGTGCGGTATTTCGGATGCACCGCCGAGAACCAGGTCGGCAGATAGCGGTCGCGGCCGAGCGAAAACCAGGCGCGCGCGGCGTCGTTGATGCAGCCATTGGCGGAGGCGAGCGCGGCAAGCAGCGTCGCGATGAACAACAGGTTTTCCAGCAGCGCACTGCCGGTCAGTTTGCCCGCGTCCCACAGCGGATAATAGGTGATGCCGAGATATTCCCAGGGCATCAGCGAGGCGCAGACATACCAGGTCATGGCGGCGGCGATCAGAAGCGTGATCATGCCGGCCATCGTGCCGTAGGGCAGCGAGCGCGCCGGCGAGCGCACTTCCTCGGCGGCCTGCGTGGTGCCCTCGATGCCGAGATAGTACCAGATGCCGAACTGGAAGGCGGCGATGACGCCGATCCAGCCATAGGGCAGGGCGTTGCCCGGGGTCACCAACTCGTTCAGCTTGAGCACGGCGCCTTGCGTCCACGGGCTGACCGAGAAGAACAGGATGACGATCGAGACATAGGCTATCGCGGTGATGACGAAATTGACGTTGAGCGTCATCAGCACGCCGCGATAGTTCAGCCATGCCAGCACGACGATTGTCGCGGCGATGAAGGAATTGTGGTTGAGGCCCTCGACGCCGGCCTTGGCGACGATGGTGTCGCCGAGCAGGATCGCGTCCGACACTTCGAGCATGGTGTAGGCAAAGACCAGGAACAGCGCGACGTTGAAGGCCATCAGCGGCCCGACAATGTGCTTGGCCTGCGCATATTGGCCGCCGGCGGCGGCAACCGTCGAGGTAACTTCGGAATCGATCATCGCGACCGAGGTGTAGAGCAGGCCGACGATCCAGCAGACGATCAGCGCCGCCAGCGCGCCGCCCTTGTCCGCCGCGAAATTCCAGCCGGTGAATTCGCCGACCAGAACGATGCCGACACCGAGCGCCCAGACATGGGCGGGGCCGAGCACCCTGAGCAGTGAAACCCTGCCGCCTTGCACTTGCACCGCTGGTTCAGCCGTGATCGTCATCGTTCAATCCCCCACTCAGATCCGGTGTTTTTCGGACACGGCTTCAAGTTCGCCTTCCCTGGACGAGGTCAGCATCTCTTCGGAATAGGTCGTGTCGATCCTGAACCAGTCGTAGAGCATCCACAGCGCGAGCACGATCGAGATGCCCCAGCATGCGTAAGAGAGTGCCACCCACATGACGATGCTTCCTATTTATTTGTCGCCGAACTTTTCGTCGATGACGTCGCGGTATTCGCGGTCCGATGCGCGGAACAGAAAGATGAAATAGCCGATCAGCACTGCCGCCATGATGATCAGCGTCGGCCAGTCGATGATGTAGTGGAACCGGTTCTGGATGATGTCGTGCGCGGTTTCCGGCGTGTAGCCGAGCTTTTCCCAGATCGAGGCCATGGTCGGGTTTTGGCCGAGCGCTTCCCACGTCTTGGCGTCGAGCGCGTCGATGGATTTTGCCGCCCCTGCCAGCCCTAGTTTCAGCGGCAGCCACAGCGCGACGAAAATCGCGACCACGACGACGGCGATATCGAAAACCTGTCCGGCCTTGCTCTGTTCGGGCGGTGTATAGCGGGCCATGGGTCTCCCCCTCAGGACTTGCGGTTGCGGTAGGCGTCGGCGTTCTTGATGTCGAGGCCGTAGATGAAGTCCTTGTCTTCTTTGTAGTGGTTGACCATCGCCAGGATCGCGGCCGTGTTGAAGATCAGCACGGCGGCGGCGGCGACCGCGACGACGAGCTTGATGCCGGCGTCGGGGACGTATGGCCATGTCATGAACAGGACAAAGAGGATCGTCGCCCACAGGCAGACGATCAGGAGCATGGATCCACGCACGTCGGAACGGTACAACGCTTCCACGCGCTGTTGCAGGTCGGACATCGGCTTTCCCCTTTTTCAACGCCGGTCCGGATTGGCCGGTCATTGCCCTCTTTCAAGAGAGTGAAATTTTTTTCATAAAATCCGGCCGAATTCTGGAATTGTCAAGACGATTTTACGCGACGTTAACCGTTTGTTTGGGCTCGCCGGATTTGCCTGACAATGAAATTATTTGCTTACGGGTATTGCAGGCTCCCGGCGTTTGCGATCAATATTCAAGGCAACGCTCCCGCCTGTGTGCAGGGAGCAGGGGAAAGCAAAAAAGTTTCTTTCAACGGAGGACCAGCGGATGACGGCATCCTGGAGATTTTCGACGCTTGCGGATCGCCATCGCGCGCTCGGCTCGAAGCTCGAGGACTGGAGCGGCATGGGCACCGCCTGGACCTACGACAAGGACGCCGACGAAGAGTATATCGCCATCCGCACCAAGGCCGGCCTGATGGACGTGTCCGGCTTGAAGAAGGTCCACATCACCGGGCCGCACGCCTCGCACCTGATCGATCTGGCGACGACGCGCGACGTCGAAAAGATCTATCCCGGCAAGTCGGCCTATGCCTGCATGCTCAACGAGGCCGGCAAGTTCACCGACGACTGCATCCTCTACCGCACCGGCCCGAATTCCTGGATGGTCGTGCATGGCTCGGGCACCGGCCATGAAGAGCTGCAGCGCGCTTCCGTCGGTCGCGACGTGTCGCTGCGCTTCGACGACAATCTGCACGACCTTTCGCTGCAGGGGCCGCTAGCCGTGGATTATCTGGCAAAGCATGTGCCCGGCATTCGCGACCTCAACTATTTCCACCACATGCAGACGCAGTTGTTCGGCTTTCCCGTGATGATCTCGCGCACCGGCTATACCGGCGAACGCGGCTACGAGATCTTCTGCCGTGGCCAGGACGCTGGAACGATCTGGGACAGGATCCTCGACGAGGGCAAGAGCGCCGGCATCATCCCGTGCCGCTTCACCACGCTCGACATGCTGCGCGTCGAGAGCTACCTGCTGTTTTACCCCTACGACAATTCGCAGAAATACCCGTTTGAGAACGAAGGCCCGGGCGACACGCTGTGGGAGCTTGGTCTCGACTTCACCGTCAGCCCCGGCAAGACGGGCTTTCGCGGTGCCGAGGAGCACTACCGCCTCAAGGGCAAGGAGCGCTTCAAGATCTTCGGCGTGCTGCTCGAAGGCAAGGAGCCGGCCGACGAGGGCGCACCGGTCTATCGCGACGGCAAAAAGGTCGGCGTGGTGACCTGCGCCATGTATTCGCCGCTTGTCAAAAAATCGATGGGCATTGCCCGGCTCGACGTCGACTGCGCGGTGCAGGGCACCAGGCTCGAGATCCGCAACAAGAGCGGCGCCATCAGCGCAACCGCCGAGCCGCTTCCTTTCGATGATCCGAAGAAGACCAAGCGCACGGCGAAAGGCTGAGGCATACTGCGGGTATGGCAGCGAAAAGCATCATCAGCCGGCCGGTCTATGGGACCCTGTCTCCGCAGCCCGGCAAGCATCATCTTTTCATAGCGGATGCAGAGGGAGCGCTGGCGATTGCCGATCTGGCCGCCAAGGCACCGGCGGATTTCTTCGGCGGCGCCCACATCATCTTCATTCCCGGCCGCGACGGTAAATATCCCGATGCGCTCGAAGCCCTGAAGCCGGCACAGTTCTACCTCGGTCATTCCTTTGCCAGCGCCCTGCCGCGGCTGAAGCAGACGCTGGCCAACGCGCATATGGGCCTCAGGCTCTATCTCGCCGGCACCGAAGGGCTGATCGGCCAGGCCATGCAGGCGGCGCTCGAAGCCGGCATCGACCACACCTCGATCCAGACCGAGCATCGCGGCTCGCTGGCGCGCCGCATGCAGTGCGTCCATTGCAAGGGCATCACCGAGAACGTGACGACGCAGCCAGCAACCTGTTCGCATTGCGGCCTCTTGCTTCTGGTGCGCGATCACTATTCGCGGCGGCTCGCCGCCTTCCAGGGCGTCTGCATCAACGCCGAGGACCGCAGCGAAATTCCTCCGATCGAGGAGGTCTTTCGATGAGCACCGGCACCACCAAGCTCGATGTCGTCGTCAGCGATGTCGTCCCGGTCAACGAGCTGGTGACGCGCTTTCATTTCCGCAGGCGCGACGGCGAGCTTTTGCCGACCTTTTCCGGCGGCGCCCATGTCGTCGTCGAGATGCGCGATGGCGAACGCACCAGGCTCAATCCCTATTCGCTGATGGGCTCGCCGCTCGACACCCGCGAATACACCATCTCGGTGCGCCGCGACGACGCCGGCCGCGGCGGCTCGCTGTTCATGCACAGGCAGGTCAGGCCGGGCACGGAGATGGTGGTCAGCTACCCGGTCAACCTGTTCTCGCTCGATCTGCGCGCCAGGAAGCATCTGATGCTGGCCGGCGGCATCGGCATCACCCCGTTCATGGCGCAGACCGCGCAGCTGGCGGCGGAAGGCGGCAATTTCGAACTGCACTACACCTGCCGCACCGCTTCGCTCGGCACCTATGCCGATTTGCTGAGAGAGCGCTACGACCGCCGGATCAGGCTCTATCACGACGACCGCGACGAGCGCGTCGAACTCGACCGGCTGCTGTCGTCGCAGCCGCTCGGCACGCATCTCTATGTCTGCGGCCCGTCCGGCATGATCGGCTGGGTGCGCGAGCGCGCGGCTGCCTTAGGCTGGCCTGCCGAGACCGTGCATTTCGAGCATTTCGCGGCACCGCAGCCCGGCGCGCCCTTCGACGTGACGCTGGCGCTCAGCGGCAAGACCATCCGTGTCGACGAGCAGCAGAGCCTGCTCGAGGCGATCGAGGCGGCCGGCGTCGATCCGCCCTATCTTTGCCGCGGCGGCGTCTGCGGCCAGTGCGAGACCAACGTCATCTCGCATGACGGCAAATTCATCCACAACGACCACTGGCTGAGCGAGGAAGACCACCGTTCGGGCTGCAAGATCATGCCTTGCGTCTCACGCTTCGAGGGCAGGTCGCTGGTTCTGGAAAGATAGGAGGCGAGCTTGGGCATCACCTTTCGCAAGGAAACCTTCCGCGACGACTTCACCTTCAGGAACAGCCCCGAGCACATCAGGCGGTTCCCGTTCCCGTTCCACGAAGACAGCTACATGTATGCGGTCAACATCGAGCCGCATGTCGTCGGGCCGAAGGGCAGCGTGCTGGAGAATTTGATCGACGTCGACGAGCACTATGTCGCCGAGATGCAGGACCGCGCTTTGGTGCTGGCCGAAGACCCGCTGCGCTGCCAGTCGCTGCCGCACATGACGCTGGCCGGCTGGGACCTGCTCGAGCTTTTGATGGAGCAGCAGGCGCTGGGCTATCCCGAGCATTTCACGCTGACCCGCAACAGTGACCGCTGGCGCTGGATCAACCAGCCGCTCGGCATCGACGACAGTTTCACCTTCGGCGATGTCTCGACGCTGCCCTATGGGCCGATGGAATACATCACCCGCCAGAGCCAGGGCGATTTCTGCATCCTCGACCAGCGCGACGGCAATCTGTGGATGGATGCCGGCATGGTCACCACCCAGGCCGACTGGTCGCTGGATTTCGACATCGGCATGAACTTCTTCGAATGGCACGCGCCGGTGCCGCTGGCGCATGAGAAGGGCATCTTCGTCCGGGCGCTGAAATTCCTCACCAACATCCAGCAGGGCAAGCCGGCGCGCCGGCTGAACTGGACGATGACCATCAATCCGCGCCTCGATACCAGCCCGGAAAATTATCACAAATGGGGTCCGGACCGCGCCACGGTGACGCCGGAAAACGTCGGCGACAAGGTCCATCTGCGCGTCGAGCTGCAGAGCTTCTGGCGGCTGCCGCGCTCGAATGCGATCGTCTTCCCGATCCGCTGCTATCTGATCAAGATGGACGAGCTGGTGACGCAGCCGAAATGGGCACGGCGGCTGCACCGCGTCATCCGCGACCTGCCAGACGAACTCGCCAACTACAAGGGCCTGACGCGTTACCGTGCGACATTGGTCGAATGGCTGTCGAAGCTGGATGACGGCAGTGCGACGTCGCCGGGGTTTGGGCCGGATTGAGGTTCTGTTTGCGAGGTTCGCGCTGCCCGTCAAGCTGCCAATCTCCCCCCAAGAGGGGGAGATGCCCGGCAGGGCAGAGGGGGGCGCCGTAGAGCGCCGGCCTTTAGCCCCCTTGCGATCAATCGAGGACGAGCTTGCCCTGCAGTTCAACGTAGCAGCGCGTGGAGGTTACGGCATGGATCCTAGGGTCTCCGCTACGTCGCTTCGCTCCTGCTCCGCCCTAGGATGACGAAGTGAGGGACGCTTCAGCTAACCTCGAAAATTGCGAATTGCCGTCGGCCACCACCCTCTAAGCCGCGATGCAACTGCCAATCTCCGACATCCGCGATTAGCCTTGGACCCCACGCCTTCGTCATCCTAGGGCGGAGCAGGAGCGAAGCGACGTAGCGGAGACCCTAGGATCCATGCCGTTACCGTGGCCGTGGAGTGCAGCGATCCAGGATTGCTTGCGCGCCCTCATCTCCGGCTCACCCCGCGCTCTGCGGGTAGCAGATGATCGACAGATAGCGCATCGGCAGAACGCTCAGCACTTCCGGTCCGTGCGGCGCATCGGCGTCGAAGAACAGGCTGTCACCGGGCTTCATCGGGTAGAGATTGCTGCCGTGCCGGTAAACCACCTCGCCCTCGAGCATATAGAGGAATTCCATGCCTTCGTGCTGGAAGGTCGGGAACACGTCGGAATCCTCGGTGAGCGTGATCAGATAGGGTTCGACGACGACGCCGCTGGTGTTGGAGCCGATATGGCCGAGCAGATTGTACTGGTGGCCGGCGCGCGTGCCGCGGCGTTCGACGTCGAGGCCTTCGCCGGCCTTGACGAAGACGGCACTGCGCTCTTCCTCGAAGCGGCGGAAGAAGGCGGTGACGGGAACGCCGAGTGCCCGCGACAGCGCCTGCAACGTGGTCAGCGACGGCGAGGTGATGCCGTTCTCGATCTTCGACAGCATGCCAAGCGAAATGTCGGTGGCGGCAGCCAGATCGGCGACGGTGATGCCGAGCTTCTTGCGGAATGCCCGCACCTCGCGGCCGATCGCGACCTCCAGCACTTTTTCGCGGGTGTCGCGAATGGCGTGCGGGTTCTGGGTGAGCGGCGCGCGTATCTTGCGCGGATCGATTGCAGCGACCGACGGCTTGGCTTTGGCGGCGACGACGGCCGCAGCGGGCTTTAGACTGGATGCTTTTTTCGCCATGTTGCCACCCCGGACCTTGCCGATTCATTTCACTCACGGTGAACATATTCGGTGCCGATACAGAAGCGCAACTGCCACGGCAAGCCACCCGTGTCGAATTGCGCAATGTCCGGATTTCGCCCGAGCTACTGCCTCGCTTGGAAATCCAGCTTGGTGAAACGAGGGTTTCGCGACAAGCCCTGTTGACAGCATCGAAGGGGCAATTACTGTCCTGTCAGTGAAATTTGTTTCGTTAGGGAAATGAGATCGGGAGGCCCGCAATGAAAGATCGTGTTGCCGTCATCGGAGCCGGGCCGTCCGGCATGGCCCAGCTCAGGGCCTTCAAGTCGGCCGCCGAAAAGGGCGCCGATATTCCCGAGATCGTCTGCTTCGAAAAGCAGTCCGACTGGGGCGGCCTGTGGAACTACACCTGGCGCACCGGCCTCGACGAGCACGGCGATCCGGTGCACGGCTCGATGTACCGCTATCTCTGGTCGAACGGGCCGAAGGAATGCCTCGAATTCGCCGACTACACCTTCGAGGAGCATTTCGGCCGGCCGATCGGCTCCTATCCGCCGCGCGCCGTGCTGTGGGACTACATCAAGGGCCGCGTCGAAAAATCCGGCGTGCGCCAATGGGTGCGCTTCAACAGCCCGGTGCGCATGGTCACCTTTTCCGAAACGACAAAAAAATTCACCGTCACCGCGCATGACCGCACCAACGACGTCACCTATTCGGAAGAGTTCGACAATGTCGTCGTCGCCTCGGGCCATTTCTCCGTGCCCAACGTTCCCTATTTCGAGGGCTTTTCGACCTTCAACGGCCGTATCCTGCACAGCCACGATTTCCGCGACGCCATGGAATTCAAGGGCAAGGACATTTTGATCATCGGCCGCTCCTATTCAGCCGAGGACATCGGCTCGCAATGCTACAAATACGGCGCCAGATCGATCACCTCCAGCTACCGCTCGAAGCCGATGGGCTTCAAATGGCCGGAGAACTGGAAGGAAGTGCCGCTTCTGCAGAAGGTCGTCGGCAAGACCGCGCATTTCAAGGACGGCAGCACCAAAGACGTCGACGCCATCATCCTGTGCACCGGCTACCTCCATTCCTTCCCGTTCCTCACCGAGGATTTGAAGCTGAAGACCGCCAACCGTATGTGGCCGGACGGGCTCTACGAGGGCGTCGTCTGGGAGAAAAACCCGAAGCTGTCCTATATCGGCATGCAGGACCAGTTCTACACCTTCAACATGTTCGACGCGCAGGCCTGGTTCGCCCGCGACGTCATCATGGGCCGCATCAAGCTGCCCTCGGCCGAAGCGATGGCCGAGCACGGCCGGAAATGGCGGGCACGTGAAGAAACACTTGAAGACGCCGAGCAGATGATCTGGTTCCAGGGCGACTACACCCGAGAGCTGATGGAGCAGACCGATTATCCGGGTTTCGATGTCGAGGCCGTCAATCAGACCTTCATGGAGTGGGAGCATCACAAGGCGCAAGACATTATGGGCTTCCGCGACCATGCCTATCGCTCGCTAATGACCGGCACGATGGCGCCGCTGCACCATACGCCCTGGCTGCAGGCGATGGACGATTCAATGGAAAGCTATCTCGAGGTGAAGGGCGTGGCGGCGGAGTAGCAGTCCGAACGGCGATTGACTTGCCTCAGACAACCTCCCGCGCCGGGTCGGCTGCCAGCGCCAGGGAATTTGCGACGTACTCGAGGTGCTCCTCGTCCAGAATGCTGGTCGCGACGCGCACGGCGCTGGTCTTTCCGGTCGAAAACTTCGCCCCGGCATGGACCGCGATGCCGTGTGCGGCCAGCTGGGCGTCGACCGAAAACATTATCCCGACAAGTGTTGTCGGCGGGGGGCCGATCGGCACTCCCGCCGCAACAAGCCTCATGTGGTTTTCTCGCGGCCGGGCCGATTTAGGGTGCTCGCGTATGTGTGAATCTTCGCGATATGGGCGAGCACCTCGGCCTTGCTTGGCCCGCGAGCTATGACAGCCCAGTCGGTTGAGGACGGGCGGGTATCCTTTCCAAATGAACGAGACATGGTCTGATCTCCTGTGGTTTCGGTTGCGAAGCGTTCTCGGCGCTTACGGGAGATCGCACCGCGCGAGGAAGCAAAGCGTTTGAAGGCCCGCCGTTTCGCTGATTGCGGATCTGGCGCTGTTCACGACTGGTTGACGCAAAAAAACCTCTCGTTTTCCCACTGTTGTTCCCACTGCACGTCAAACGCTGCCGGCCGAGGTTTAGCCGTCCGGGGCGATCCCGGTCGCGCAACATCCGAACCCAGGAGTGAATGACATGCAGGACGATACAATGGTCATGGAAAAGGCTTCCGTTAAGAAGGCGTCGCGGGAGCCGAGGAACGGCGTCAATACGCCCACCCTTCTGGCCACCATCAATGCCGTCGCGGGCCAGCCGGAGCTTGCCAAGTTCCAGTTCCGGGCCAAGAGCCGCTGGATCACCGGCACGCACAGCCGCAGCACGATGGCCAACTTCTTCGGCGCCGGCGCCGAGCAGCCGCATGTGACGGCATACCAGGCCGACAGCGATCATCCGGCGGTCCTGTGCGGCGAAGACAACGGCCCGACGCCGGTCGAATACCTCCTCCACGCGCTTGCTTCCTGCCTCACCGCCGGCATCGCGAACATCGCGGCCGCGCGCGGCGTGACGCTGCATGAGGTGGAATCGACCGTCGAAGGCGACATCGACCTTCGCGGCATCCTCGGCATCTCTAACGAAGTCCGCAACGGCTACCAGGGCATCCGTATCTCCTTCAAGATCAAGGGCGATGCTTCGGCTGAGAAGCTCGAGGAAATCGTAATGCAGTCGCGCGCCCGTTCCGCGGTGTTCGACGTGCTGACCAACGGCGTGCCGGTCTCGGTTGCCGTGAAAGGCTGACTTCGGTCCGCAAGAGCAATATCGCCGGCCTCGTCCTGAAAAGGATGGCGCCGGCGATCTGTTGCCCCTGCTTACAAGGCGCGGATTCCATGCAGCATACAGACGTAGCCATTATCGGCGCCGGACAGGCGGGTTTAGCCATGAGCCGGTGCCTGTCCGAGCGCGGGGTCTACCACGTCGTGCTGGAGCGCGGCCGCATCGCTGAGCGCTGGCGCAGCGAACGGTGGGATTCGCTGCGCCTGCTGACGCCCAACTGGATGACACGCCTGCCCGGCGGCGGTTATCGCGGAGCCAATCCCGACGGCTTCATGACAATGGCCGAGACGGTGGGGTTCCTGGAGGATTACGCGTGCTCGATCACCGCACCGGTGGAGGACGGTGTGGAGGTGCTTTCGACCGAAAGGGTCGACGGAGGCTTCCGGCTGCTGACCGATCGCGGCCAATGGAGCGTACGTGCGGTCGTGGTCGCGACCGGATATAGCGACCGGCCACGCATTCCGCCACTAGCAAAGCAGATCTCCTCCCGGATCAGGCAGGTCGTGCCGCGGGACTATCGCAATCCTCAGCAACTGCCCCAGGGTGGCGTTCTCGTGGCCGGGGCCTCGGCGACCGGCATACAACTTGCGGAGGAGATCAATCGCTCCGGGCGCCCGGTGACCCTGTCGGTCGGCAGTCATACACGCCTACCGAGGCTTTACCGCGGGCACGACATCCTGTGGTGGCTCGACCGGCTGGGAATGCTTGCCAAGCCTGTCGCTGAAGTTCCGGATCTCACCGCGGCACGGCGGCAGCCCTCCCTGCAGCTGATAGGCACACCCGAGCGCAGGGCGCTCGACCTTGCCGGTCTTCGGGAGCAAGGCGTTCGTCTTGTCGGTCGAGCGGCTGCCGCTTGCGATACACGCATTCGGTTCAACGGCGATCTCGCCGACACGACCATGGCGGCGGAACGCAGGCTGAGGCGCGTGCTGGCCAATATCGACCGCGCGGCCGCCGGAGACGGCCTCTACTCGATCGATCCCGGTTCCATTCCGAGCCTGATCCTGAGCGCCGAGGCGACCGAAATCGACCTCATCGACCAGGGTATCGAGACGATCATATGGGCCACCGGCTATCGCCGGGAATACCCATGGCTGAAGCTGGATGTGTTCGACGCCCGGGGCGAAATCCTGAACGATGGCGGCGTCTGCGCGTATTCGGGACTCTACGTGCTCGGCCTCAATTTCATGCGCCATCGAAGCTCCAGCTTCCTCGACGGCGTCGGCCGCGATGCGGAGGCGCTGGCGGCTCACCTGGCAATGTTTCTCGACGTCTCCCGCCGAGCCGCGGCCTGACCGCCGAATACAACGCTGGCGCGGCAAGAATCGACGTTGCCTTCAACGATGACGCTCACGGCGGACAACGACAGGGCTCCACTGGCGCCGTAGTCAGCGCCCGCAACCATGGAGAAAATCAAAATGAGTGCAATGGTGAACCCATCCCTGTGCCTCACCACAACGCGAGGTTTGCGCTGGGCTGGCGGAACAATGTTGGCCGCAGTCTGGCGTTTCATTCGTATCCAACGGGACCGTAGACAGCTTTATGAGTTGCCGGACTACATCTTGCGCGACATCGGCATCACCCGCTTCGAGATCAACTGGATCACTTCGTTTGCCGGGCGTGATCCCAGCCGCCGCACGCGTTTTTGAGGCGGGAGGGGCTCGATGATTGCCGCATCGACGTCCCACGTCTCGCATAGGGCGTGCCAGGCACCGCTTGTCATCGCCCTGCACTGCTCAGGCGGCAGCGGACGGCAATGGCGCAGCCTGGCGGAGCGGCTCGATGACAGCTACCGGCTCATCGCACCCGATCTGATCGGGGCGCCGGGCGGCGGCACCTGGACTGGTGCCGGCGCTTTCCGTCTGGCCGACGAAGCCGCCGGGATCCTGGAGATGATCGACCACCATGACGGGCCTGTGCATCTTGTTGGCCATTCCTATGGTGGTGGATTGGCCCTGCATATAGCGGCGATGCGTCCAGACCGGCTGGCCAGCCTCTCCCTTTATGAGCCGTCTGCCTTTCACCTGCTGCGCGAGCTGGACTGTGAGGGCCACGAGGCGCTCGGCGAAGTCTTGGCGATCGCAGGCACCGTCCATGACGGTCTGATCAACGGCAGTTACCTGACCGCGACAGCTCATTTCATCGACTACTGGGGTGGGGCCGGCATCTTCGCGGCGATGAAGCCGGAACTTCAGGCCGCACTCGTGCGGTTTCTGCCGAAGGCCAGCCTGGACTTCCACGCATTGATCCATGAATCGACGCCAGCAAGCGAATATGCCAGATTTGGATTTCCGGTCCTGGTATTGCGCGGCGAATTTGCACCAGTTCCGACGCAGCTCATTGCTCGGGAACTCGTTTCCCGCGTTCCGGCCGCGATCGGGGCGATTGTTCCTGGCGCCGGGCATATGGGACCGCTGACCCACGCAGACGTGGTGGCGGATCGTTTGGTCCGGCAGATATCGTTCCATGACACCGCGGGGTCGCGAGCTGCGTGACCGCGGCTTGCTTGCCCTACAGGCAGCGCAAACCTTCGAAGCAGATCCCTGGATGCGGAGGGATCAAGCCGTAACCGCCATGGGAACGCGATCGGGCAGGACACTTCCGGCCGGCTCTTCCGTGCCGGAGAAATCCTCCCGCATCTGCATTTCTGTGTAGAGCTTGGCCGCTTGCGCGAGAGTGGCATCCGCGCCAGCAATCTTGCCGCGCCGCTTCGCAAGCCCGAGAGCTAGCAAGGAGCGGGCAAGCTCCGGCCGCAATTCAACCCTCCTGGCAAGATTGCAGGCCTGTTCGAGCCAGCCAATGGCCGATCTGGAAGGCTTCAGCTCGGCAAGGCCGCGCAGTACGATGATCTCGCTCCACGGGTCGCCGCGTCCCCGCGCAAGCTCGAGCGCATGGCCGAGATTGGCCGCAGCTTCCGGCTCATACAGGCGCGCACGCACGCATGCGAGCACCGCGCGCGCGTGACATTCGAACTGGGCAAGATCGAGCCGCTCAGCCTCGGTCACCGCCATTTCCAAGGTGGCGCCCGCGTCGTGGTTGCGGCCGAGCAGGAATTCCGCATGCCCGAGCACGGTCAACAGCCATGGCCGGAGCAGGATAGATGCGCTGGTAGCGGCTTCGGAGGACCACAATTGCAGCGCCTCGACAAGCGCCGGCTCGGGGCCGCGCAGAACGCCCACCACACCGGTGAAATAGGCGGCCGCGCAGCTGTCGATCGGGCGCGCCACTTCGGCGGCGACCTTCTGCAGTTCGACAATCGAACGTTCCGCATCATCGAACCGGCCAAGGCGCGCTTCCGCCTGCGCGCGGTGCCCCAGGTACCAAACCGCACGCGCACCGAGCTGTCCGAAACGTTCCAGACGCCAAGCTTTGGTGAATCTCTCCTCATGCGGAACAAGCCGCTCCAGCACCTGCCGCGCCTCGCTGCGGATCAGAAGCGCCTGTGAGGCGGCCAGATCCGACTCGCTTATGCAGCGCTGCACGCCATTTGCCGTCGCGCCGCGCTTGAGTGTGTCGGCCGGTTCCAGCGCCTCCTCGTAGCGGCCATGGGAGCTGTTGAGATAGCTCAAGTGAAGCAACACGTCGGAGATGAGTTGCGGATCGCCCAGTTCCATGGCCAGTTCGCGCGCTTCCAATAGCTGCGGCAGCGCCTTCCGATAGGCACCCAGGGCGCCGTAGGCGGGCCGCATCCGCACCCGCAGGTTGATCGCCTGGGCGAGGGTTTTCGGATTTCGGGGCAGCGCGGCGACTGCTTTGCGGGCGTTTTCGAGGAACTGGACCGCGGCGGAATAAGCCGAGCGTTCCTCAGCCCGACCCGCCGCTTGCAGCAGATAATCCGCGGCCGGTTCCCATGCCTCGGCACGAAGCGCGTGTTCGGCCAGTTCCTCGATATGGTGGTTCAGCGATCCGGCATAGAGTCTGTCCATCGCAACCAATGCAGCCCGATGCAGCCTTTTTCGGTCCTCCGCCAGCAGGGATTCGTAGGTCACCTTGAGCGTCAACGCGTGCTTGAACGTATACTCCACGTGAGGATAGCTCTGGACCTCGAACAGGAATTCCAAACTCTGCAGTTTGGCCAGGCATACCCCCAGCTCCGCCTCCGAGAGCGGCGAGAGTGCCCTCAGCAGGGGATACGGAACATTCTTGCCGATAACCGAAGCGAGTTGGAGTGCCTGCCTTTCCGAGTCACCCAGCTGCTGGATACGTGCGGCGATGAGCGATTGAACCGTCGACGGGATGGTGATGGAATCCACTGGCCTCTTCAGCTCGTAGCGGCCGGACTGGCCGGCAAGTGCACCGTCCGCAACCAATCCGCGCACCATTTCTTCCAGGAATAGCGGCGTGCCCTCGGCCCGCTCGGCAAGCGATTGCCGCAGTTCCCCCAAGCTGGGATCGGATCCCAGCAATTCGGTGAGGAACTGCTCCATTTCGTCCCGCGCGAACCGCTCCAGCCTTATCTGCTGGAAATAGCCGCGGCGGTTCCATTCGTGCCGGTACTGCGGCCTGTAGGTGGCGAGCAGCATGATACGGTTGGCGCCCATGACTTCGACCAGCCTGTACATTACGGCCTCGCTCTCGGCATCGATCCAGTGCAGATCCTCGATAAGCACGGCTACGGGCGCGGCCCGGCTCAAGGCAACGAGAAAAGCGCTCATCGCCTCCGATACCCGTGAGGTCCGCTCCCGCGCATCGAGATGCCACCAGGAAGAATCGTCGACCGGCAGGTCCGCGAGGAAGGAAAGCGGCGCCGTATGACTTGGATCCAGGTCCAGTTCAGCCCGTTTGAAGGCAAACAGGCGCTGGGCTTCCGCCAAGCCGTCTTCGCCGCGAATGCCACAAGCCGAGAGCAGCAGCTTCTTTACAGCACCCAGAGTAACTGATGAATCAAACTCCAGACCGCCACATTCAAGCACAGTAAAACCGGCCACTTCGTCGAGGGAGAGAAATTCATGGGCAAGCCTCGACTTGCCCATGCCGGCGTCGGCGACGATCCCGGCGACCTGGCCGTGGCCCTCCCTGACCCGGCGCCAGGTTGCAAGAAGGATTTTCAGCTCGAGCTCGCGCGCCACCAGTCCGGTGAGGCCGCGGTTGGCCCTCAGGTGCCAGCGCGACAAAGCGTGATTTTCGCCCAACAGCTCGTAAATGCGTTCCTCTTGGCCAAGTTGCGGATGCTCCGAATGCGCTAAGCGGTGCATCTGCACATAGCCTCCGGCGGCTGCGCGCGCCCGGCCTGTCGCGGCGATCGTCGCACGGTGCAAGGCACGCATCAGCCGGTTGGCCGCACGCGGCGCGGCTCCGGCCAGTTCAACCTTGCTGGCTTTGGTCGTCCATTGCTGCCGTACGATCACCTCGCCGGTGTCTATTCCGGCCCTCAACTGGATCCCGCCCTGGGAAAGCTCCTCCACTGCCAGCTTGGCCGCAAGCGCGGCGCGGCATGCAAGATAAGCGTGATCCTCGGTGGCGCGAGCGAGGCCGAATGCTGCGGTGATTGTCCCGTCAGCAGCCGACGTGACGACGCCGCCATGGCTCTCCACGACTTCTATCACCCGATCCTCGACGGGCTGGAATTCGCGGATCGCCACTTCCGGATCCTCCGTTTCGAGGAGATGCATGGGACTGACCACTTCCGCGGCCAGCACTGTTATGTATTGCCGAGAGCGGTTGATTCCCAAGGACGCCGGAGGGCCTGCCAGTTGCTGCGTCTGTTCGGGGTCGGCAAGGAAACGACGCGTTTCGTCGACGAAGGTCGCGAATGCCGGTTCGTGGCCAAGCAGCACGTGGTTGACGCTGTCTAGCGCAACGAAACGCGCGCCGGGGATTTTCCCAGCCATCGCCTGGCCATGATCGAACGGAATGACCGCGTCCCCCGTAGCATGCATCACCAGGGTCGGGACGCGGACCCGCGGTAACAGCTCGTCAACGTCAATGACGGCGCCTTCCTCGAAGATGCGATGGGCAATCTCCGGCGAGACGGTATTGCGTTGCAACTCGTTATACCAATTCCTCTGTTCCGGCGTTGCTTCCGGAATGAAGAGGGAGGTGAACATTTGCCGGAACACCGGGTCGTCTTGGCCCCAGCCTTCCTGAATCAGCGCTCCCATCGCTTCGCGGCGCGCTATTTCGCGCTGATTGCCCCGTTTGCGCCAACCTTTGGTAAATCCGCCATACAGCACCATCCCCGCCACGCGCTCTGGATGCCGGACGGCATAGGCTATCGAAACGGCGCACCCCTGGGAAATGCCAAGCAGGGAAACGCGGCGCAGACCAGCCGCATCGATGATGCTCTCCAGGTCGGCAACCATGGCCTCGAAGGACAGGTCGGCGGGATACCGGTCCGACAGGCCGTTGCCGCGCTGGTCGTAACGTATCAGCTGGTAGTGCGCGGAGAGGCCCTCGATCCAATGCTTCCAGACCGGACTGTCCCATTCAAGCTCGAGATGGGACATCCAGTGGGCGGCCCTTACCAAAGGCGGGCCTTGACCACTCAAGGAATAGGCCAAGCGCGCGCCGTCGGGCGTCGTGCACCGGCGAATCTCCTGCGCCAGGGTTCGCTCCGGCGGAGAGGCAAGCTGTATCTCCGACGCAGGCAAAACACGCGTCGGAGGAACGGTCTCATCGGCGGGAGCGACCCCGATGTCGGTTCTCGAAGCGCGGCTCTGGACCATGGCGGATTGCCGTGCTGCCTCGCTCAGCCGGCGGATGTCCGCTCGAAGAGCCTCGTCCCCAGGCTCCAACCCGTCCAGGACATGCGCGTACGGAAGTGCCCGCGCCGGCTCAAGCCGGTCGACCAGCACCCGAAGGATGCGCAGATGCGTCACGTGCAGTTCGTCGGCGGTCGCAATGCGCCAGGCTTCGAATTCCGGACAGCGCGGCAGTGAAAGATCATCCAGGAAACGGCCGCGGAACGCTAAGGCGAGGGCCTCCAGTTTCTCCGGTTCGAGAGCCTCTATGTCACGACCGCCGAGGCCCCGGAGCGGCGCGATGTCCAGCACGACTTCGCTGGTGTTCAGGCGAACTGCATTGCGGTCGGCTTGCAGGATCTCGCCGTTCCCGAGGTCGACGACCTGTCGGATCTTCGAGAGACTCCAGCGCAGGGCGCCGCGAGGATCGTCCGGTACCTCCCAGAACATCTCGCAAAGGCGCTCGCGCCGCTGCGGGCGCTCTACGAGCGCAAGATAGGCCAGTAGAGCCCGCGTCTTTTTCGAAGGCGGCAAGGAAACGACCTCGCCAAGGCGAAGGACGGTCAGATCTCCGAGAACGCGAATTTCGAGCGACACTTTGCCAATCCCAGTCGCTGCTAAATTAGCCATGGATTGTATCAAGTCCGTGCCGCTGCCGAAAGCGTTCGTTTCCGAAAGCGTGAGGTTTCCGCCTGCGCTCTGATTTGCCTTCCCTTCGTGGGAAGGCCGACACGGACAAGTCCACATGAATGCCGAGCCGGAACGGGATCACGCCCGTTCCGGCTCGCTTTGATGGTGGCGACCGCACTCTGAAAGGCCCGGAGGCAGGGTCTCACGCTGCCGCGCGCACCCATCGGGGCAGCAGGCTCTCGGGATTTGCGCATGCGCCGGGCGTGTAGTTTGCGCCAACGAACTCCAGCCGGGCGGCGAGCGTGCCGTCCCGCCAGGCCGCAAGCGTATCCATGCAACCACCGATATGCTCGCCGCCGACAAAGACCTGCGGAATTGTAGGCGAACCGATCCGGGCCCTCAGAGCCTTGCGGATTTCCCCGTCCCGGCCGTTCTTCTGGAATTCCGGAGCATCGATGTCGATGGACCTGTAGGCGATTCCGGCACGGTCGAAAAGCTTTCTTACCGTCCAGCAGAATTCGCACCATGTCAGGGCGAATATGACCACCGGATGCTCCGGATCATAGATCGCCTCATCGACAAACGCATGCGCCGACTGATCGATTTGGATTTCGTTCACGGGCGCCGATGAAAGGGCGAAGGACGGCGGCCGGTCGAAGCGGTAGCCGAGTGTGGAGCGAGAGATCGCCTCTTCGGCGGGCGACATTTCCTCGCTGATGTGATCGAACAGAATCGTGCTGAGATACCGCTCGCCCGTGTCAGGCAACATACAGAGCACGTTCCGGTCCGGTCCGACGCGTCCAGCGATTTCCAGTGCGCCGCTCAAGGTAGCCCCGCCAGAGATCCCCGCCAGTATTCCTTCTTCCGTCGCAAGCCGGCGCGCAGCTTCCAAAGCGCTGGCGCCTGAAACGGGCAAGATTTCGTCCACAAGACCGTCAGCCATCGCGTTGCCGACGATCAGCGGAATGAAATCAGGGCTCCAGCCCTGCATCGGGTGTGGCCGGAAGCGAGTGTGCGCCCGAGTGGGCAGTCCGTGTTCGTCGAAAGCTTGGGGAATGCCACTCGACAGCAGCGCCGAATTGTCGGGCTCGCAGACGATGATCCGCGTTTCCGGGCGCTCGCGCTTGAGTACTCGCGCCACTCCGGCCAGCGTTCCGCCGGTCCCGGTGCCGGTGACCCAGTAATCGAGTGGACGGTCCTGGAACGCTGCGAGGATTTCGAGCGCTGTCGTGCGGGCATGGACATCGGCGTTGACGGGCGTCTCGAATTGCCGGCAGAGGAACCAGCCGTGCGCTCCGGCCAGCTCGAACGCCTTGGCGAGCATGCCGCTGCCGCGCTCGACAGCAGGGGTCAACACGACCTTGGCACCGAAGAAACGCATCAGCTTGCGGCGTTCGAGGCTGGCGTTCTCCGGCATTACGATGACGAGAGGATAGCCTTTCCGCGCGCAAACCATGGCAAGTCCGATGCCCGTGTTGCCGCTCGTCGCCTCGATCACCGTCTGGCCAGGCCGAAGTGCACCCGAACTCTCCGCTTCTTCGATGATCGCTGCGGCAAGACGGTCCTTGACCGAGCCGCCAGGATTGAACGCCTCGATCTTGGCATAGAGCGAAGCGGCACCATTGTTGATGCGGGAAAGGCGGACGACCGGCGTGTCGCCGATCGTGTCGAGAATGCTGTCGTAGATACTGCTCATCTCAGCTGTCCTTGCCTGGTGATGACGGTGCTCTGCCCTCTTCGATCTCTGAGGTTGGCAGGAAGGCCGTGGTTTGCAGCGTTCGAACCAACGTGGAATTAAAATGGATTTCGACGTTTGAATCAGCGCCTCATCGCAGGGTCCGGAAGGCGGCCGCATGGGACCTGCGCTCTCGCGCCGGATGATGCCGCCAATACGCCCAGAACCACGAGATTGGCCGCGCCTGCGACAGATGCCACCAGGAAAGCGGGCCCATAGCTGCCGAAGCTGTCATAGACGAAACCGCCGAAATAGCCGGCCACGCCCATGCCCAGCCAGGCGATCAGCATGACGATGCCGAGTGACTGGCCAAAGCGTTCGGCTGGCGCAAACTGGCGCACGCAAAGGATCAGGCACGTCATGTTTCCGGCGAAGCCGAAGCCGAAAACCGCCGACAGCGCCAGCAGGCTCAGCTGCTGGTCCAGCGCGGGAAAAATCGCAACGCATGCCGTCTGAATAAACGACGCCAGGGCATAGGCGGCAAGATTGCTTGCCCGGTCGGCGAGGAGCCCGAACGCGATCCGCCCGACGGCGCCGAACAGCATGGCGGTCAGCAGGCTGAGCGATCCGACATCCGAAGACCCGCACACAGCCGTGACGAAGCTCGTGAGGTGCATCAGCGGGACGCCCATGCAGGCGCAGCAGAGGAAGGCTGCGGCAGATAGCAGCGTCACCGGGGAAAGGCGGCCACTTTGGAACCCTGGCTTTGCTGAAAAACGCACCGGCGCGGGAAGGACCTCACCGACGGGCGGCGCCTGAACCGCCGGCATGAAGATCGCCAGCGCAGCCATCGTCGCCGCCGCCATGATCGCGTATGCGAGGCGCCAACCGACGCCGTCAATCAAGGCATTCGCGGCGTAGGGCATTATGCCCTGGCCCAGGGCTCCGCCTGCTGTGACGATCCCCACCGCCACCCCGCGGCGGCGGTCGAACCAGAGTCCGGTCACTGCAAGTACCGGCGCG
Organism: Mesorhizobium sp. M0040; assembly: GCF_040323505.1. Classification (NCBI taxonomy): domain Bacteria; kingdom Pseudomonadati; phylum Pseudomonadota; class Alphaproteobacteria; order Hyphomicrobiales; family Phyllobacteriaceae; genus Mesorhizobium; species Mesorhizobium sp. M0040. The sequence continues at coordinate 49,564 of NZ_JAMYVA010000007.1, read as the reverse complement.
TACAGACAGGCAAAGCCTAGCCCGCCCAAAGCGAAGTTGGCCGCATAGATCTGCCAGAGCGAATTGGCGGAGGAAAGCGCGGCGAGCGCGATCACCATGCCAGCTGAGCCGATGAATAGCAGGCTTTTGACATTCAGGCGGTCCGACAGCCGGCCCCAGAACAGCCCGCCCGACGCCATGCCGACGCTTGATAGCGTGTAGGCAAGGCTGATGTCGGCTCGCGACCAGCCAAACTCCGCCTCAAGCGGTCTGATGAAGACGGATGTGAGCGCCAGGCTGCCAAATCCGAACGCCATGGCGGTCGTGGCGCCGGCCGCAGCCAACAGGCCGCGTAGCCGTATTGCGCCGTCCCGAACCTCCCTGCCTCCAGTTGGTGGTGATTGACGATTCGACATGTTTCTGCCCTCGAAGGACCTCTTCGAAACTGTCATCGGCCAGCGGTATGGAAGCAGGCGTGTGCGTCAGCGTGGAAAGCTCCAACGCGGGCCGTGGAAACGCCTCGCCTAAACCTGCAGCCTCCTCTCGATGAACGGCGGATCAGGGAGATCTGATGATCATCGCCAGCGCCACCATGACGGACTGGTTGACGCCGAGCATGATCTCGGGACCGGCTAGCGGCAGCTGAACGCGAAAGAAGACAGGGTCTGTATATGGCCAGTCGCCAACTATCCGTCGGAGCAGCTGACCCTTTAGCTAACCTCCCGCGCCGGATCGGCTGCCAGCGCCACGGAATTTGCGGCGTGCTCGAGGTACTCCTCGCTCAGGATGCTGGTCGCGACGCGCACGGCGCTGGTCTTTCCGGTCGAAAACTTCGCCCCGGCATGGACCGCGATACCATGTGCAGCCAGCGTGACCATCGCATAAGGTTCTGAGGCAACGGGAATGAGGACGCTGAGCCCATGTCCGGCGTCGATCGCGACGTTGCGTTTCGCCAGTTCGCCGGCGAGCCGTTCGCGACGGCCGCGGTATACCTCCTTCGCCTGCTCCACCAGGGCGGCCGTGGCCGGGTCTTGCAGCAGCCAGGCGGTGGCTGCCTGCAGGATGCGGCTGGTCCATCCCGAGCTGAAGCTGCGGTAGGACTGGATCTGCTCGACGATCGTCGCCGATCCGGATAGCACGGCGAGCCGCAGATCCGGGCCATGGGTCTTGGAATAGGACAGGATATGGATGACGCGATCGGGAAAACGCCGGCCAAGCGAAATGCGCGGCGCCGAGGCTATATCGCCGACGCCGTCATCTTCGACAATCAGCACGTCGGTGCCGGCGAGCAGGTCGCCGATGACGTCCAGCCGCGCCGACGACATGCAGGCGCCGGTAACCGAATGGACGCGCGGCTGGAACAGGAACGCGACGGGCCGCTGCCGCAGAGCGTTGGCAAGTGCATCCGGCAAGGGACCGTCGCTGTCGCAATCCACGGGGATGATCGGCACGTCGAGATCCTCGAGGATGTCGAGCAGGCGAAGCGCCGTCGGGTTCTCGATGGCCACCGGCGCCCCCGGCGGGACCAGCGCATGCAGCAAGGTGTAGATGGCGTTGTAACCGCCATTGGTGGCCAGGAACGCGCCGGGATCGTACGGCCATGACGGGCGCACTGCGGCCTCCAGCTCGGGCAGGATGCGCACCCGCTCGTAGCTGTTGAGCTTTTCGGCGCGCGCACCATGCGCCAGCGCGATGTCGAGCGGCGGCAAGAGCCTCACATCGGGCTCCGCGATCGCCAGGTTCAGAACATCCTGTCCGTAATTGCCGCCGCTCATGTGGCGCTCGGGCCGGGCGGCAAAGCGGTTGCCCATGATCCAGGTGCCGTTGCGTCCGCGGCCGCCGATGATCTTGTAGCGCCGCAACTCGCTCCACGCCTGCGAGACCGTCGCCGGGCTGACGCCAAGCACATAGGCCAGATCGCGCACCGGCGGAAGCTTTGCGCCGACAGGCAGCGCGCCGCTTCTGATCAGCGCACTGGTCTCGCGCGCGATGCCGCGCATCGTGCGGTCGCCAAGGCGATCAGCGAACCATCCTGCATCGAAATCCATCGGCACCCGCGACCATTAAAGCTAATGTTCAATAACATAATAACATTTGATCGGCCAAAAATAAACATTTACCAATCGCCGGTCAAACATAGCGTTGAAGTTCATGCCGATGCCCGTTTCCATCACTGTAGCCACCCGCGATTGGGACTATCTCACCCCTTTGGTGCTGGGTGACGTCACTTCGAGCCGCTTGTCGGTGAAGGTTGATCGCGTCGCCACGCTCATTCCGGACCTCGGTACCGATCCGAACTACGATGCGGCGGAGGTCTCATTCAGCCGTTATGTGTCGGCCATGGCTTCGGGCGTCGATACGGTGGTTGGATTACCGTGCTTCATCATGCGCGGCTTTCGCCATCGCTGCATCATAACGGTCGAGACCAGCCCGCTGGAACGGCTTTCCGACCTTGCCGGCAAACGCATCGGCGTGACCGGCTGGCGCGATTCCGGTAACACATGGACGCGCGCGGCGCTTCGCCGGGAAGGCGTCGGCGTCGAGGATGCCTATTGGTTCGCCGGCAGGCTGACATCGGGGCACCCGATCGCCGACCGCCTCGACGGATTCGGCAGGCCGGGGCGCATCGAAGCAGCACCAGGCGAGCGCCCGATGATGGAGCTGCTGTCGCAAGGCGAGCTCGACGCCGTTTTCACGCCCTTCATGCCGGACGGCTTTTTCGGTGCAGCTTCCGGCTTCCGGCAAGTGCTGCGCGATTTTCGCGCGGCCGAACGCGCCTATTTCGCCGACGTCGGTTATATCCCGGGCATGCATCTGGTCGCCGTCAAGGCCGCCCTGGTCAGGGAGCACCCCTGGCTGCCGCAGGAACTCGCCAGGCTGATCGACGAAAGCCAGCGCGTCTGGACGGCAAAGCGCCGAAAATATGCCGATACCTCGCCCTGGATCCTCGAGGAGCTGCTTCATGCGGGGCGCGACCTGCCTGCCTCCTGGAACGCCAGCGGCCTGCCGGCCAACCGGCGCATGATCGAGGATTTCGTCACCGAGCTCCATGCCCAGGGCATTCTGGCGGAACCGATTTCCGCCGAAGCCTTGTTTCCTTTCGAGGCCAGATCGCGGGCCACCGCAGCCTGACAACGCACAACGAAGAACACGAAGGAGAATGCCATGAGGACAATCAGCTTCATATTCGCCTCGCTCGTCACCATGCTGGCGCAGGCCAGCTTTGCCCAGGATATCCAGAAGCAATCGGTGAACGAGGATTTGCAGGCCCGGCTGCCGGAAGAGATCCGCACGGCGGGAAAGATCACAGCCGTCAACAACGGCTCGTTCCCGCCCTATGAGATCGTCACCGGCACCGAACTGTCGGGGGCGACCAGGGACATTTCCGACGCCATCGGCCAGCTGCTCGGTGTCGAGATCGATCATGCCTCGGTCGCCGGCCTGCCGGCTTTGCTGAGCGGCATCAATGCCGGCCGTTATCAGTTCGCGATGGGGCCTGTCGGCGACTATCCCGACCGGCAGAAATCCAACCACTTCATCGATTGGGTGCGCGAATACGTCGTCTTCGCCGTCGAGAAGGGCAACCCGCAAGGCATCACCTCGCTCGACACCGCGTGCGGCAAGCGCATCGCCGTCATGTCGGGTGGCTCGGCCGAAAAGGTCATCAAGCAGCAGGCGCAGAAATGCACCGAGGGCGGCAAGCCGGCCGTCGAGGTGCAATCCTTCACCGACCAGCCAAGCTCGATACTGGCCGTCCGGTCGAAACGCTCCGACGCATTCTTCTCCTCGCAGGCGCCGCTGACCTATTTCGTCGAGCGGCGAAGGGCCAGCTGGAACTCGCCGGGGTCGGCCAGGCCAACGGCTTCAAGGACATCTATCAAGGCGCCGTCGTCAAGAAGGGCTCGCCGCTGGGCGGCGTGCTGCTCGACGCCTTCAAGATCCTGATGAAGAACGGCACCTACGCCGCGGTCATGAAGAAGTGGGGTCTCGAGAAGAACATGATCGATGCGCCAGGCATCAACCAGGGCCAGTAGAGGCTGCCATGACCGACGCCACCGCTGCCTACGCGGCCGGGCTGCCGCGACGTCCCGACGACGCGCTGCGCGACGTCAAACGAGCCCACCGGCCGTTTCCGCTCGTCCGGCTGGCGCTCTGGGCGTTCACCGTCGCCGTGGCAGCCGGCTTCGCCTATATCGTTGCAGTCAACCCGAATTTCGGCTGGCCGGTCGTCGCCCAGTATTTCTTCGATCCGACGGTCATGCAGGGGCTTTCCGTAACGCTCGGCCTGACGGTCGTGGCGATGATCCTGGGTATCGTGCTCGGCCTGCTGCTCGCCATCGCGCGCATGTCGAACGATAGGCTGGCATCCCTTCTCTCCGGCCTGTTCATCTGGTTCTTCCGGGGAACGCCGCTGCTGGTGCAATTGATCCTGTGGTACAACCTTTCGACGCTGTTTCCGCGCATTTCCATTGGCTTCGCCAGTTGGAACACCAACGACCTGATCACGCCTTTGACGGCCGCCGTTCTTGGTCTGGCGCTGAACGAGGCCGCCTACATGGCCGAGATCATCCGTGGCGGGCTGCTGTCGGTGGACAAGGGACAGGCCGAAACGGCTGAAGCCTTCGGCATGACCCGCGCGCGGGCCTTGCGGCGCATCATCATCCCGCAGGCCATGCGGTCGATCGTGCCGCCGACCGGCAATCAGCTGATCAGCATGATCAAGGCGACGTCGCTTGTCAGCGTCATCGCCATGGCCGACCTGCTCTACTCGGTGCAGTCGATCTACAACCGCACCTTCGAAATCATTCCGCTGCTGATGGTTGCAGTGCTGTGGTACCTGCTGATCACCTCGGTCCTCAATGTCGCGCAAGGCGCGATCGAACGCCACTACAGCCGCGGCGACCGCGGCGCGCGCGAGAAGACGGCGACCGCCACCCTGGAGGCCGCCAATGAGCGCGCATGACACGCCCCTGGTCCGGGCGCGCAACGTTCACAAGGCCTTCGGCCCGCTCGAGGTGCTGAAGGGCATCGATCTGGACGTCGCGCCTGGCGAGGTGGTGGTCATTCTCGGACCGTCCGGCTCCGGAAAGTCGACCTTCCTGCGATGCATCAATCATCTCGAGGCGATCGACCAGGGGTCGATCGAGGTGGACGGCGAGCAGATCGGTTACCGGTTGCACGACGGCCGCCTCGACAAGCTTTCCGACCGCGCGATCGCCGCGCAGCGGCGCAAGATCGGCATGGTGTTCCAGCAGTTCAATCTCTATCCGCACATGACGACCCTGCAGAACGTCATCGAGGCTCCGGTCGGCGTTCACCGGGAGAACCGCAAGGAGGCGATCGGCTACGCCCGCGAACTGCTGACCCGTGTCGGTCTTGCCGACAAGATCGACGCCTATCCGCGCCAGCTTTCAGGCGGCCAGCAGCAGCGCGTCGCCATCGCCCGTGCGCTCGCCATCCGCCCGAAATTGATGCTCTTCGACGAGCCGACGTCGGCGCTCGATCCGGAGCTGGTCGGCGAGGTGCTCGCCACCATGCGCGATCTCGCCAGGCAGGGCTTGACCATGATGGTGGTCACGCATGAGATCGGGTTCGCCCGCGAAGCGGCGGATCGGGTGGTGTTCATGGACGACGGTAATGTGATCGAGGCCGGGCCTCCGGACGAGGTTCTCGCTAAACCCAGGCACCCGCGCACGCGGGCTTTCTTAAGCCGTTTCATCTAACAGCAAAGCCGGCGCGATTTGCCTATTGGGCCGGCAAAGGACCTCCTATGCCAAAGACCTCCAACCAGTTCGCCGATATTTCCGACTTCGCCGACAAGGCCGCCGAGCTTGCAGCGGCCCGCCAGCACCTGCACGCGCATCCCGAGCTTTCATTCCAGGAGCACGAAACGGCTGCATACGTTGCCGAACGGCTCGAAAGCTGGGGCTATGAGGTGACGCGCAATGTCGGCGGGCTCGGCGTTGTCGGCCGCTTGCGCCAGGGCAGCGGCCGCAGCATCGCCATCCGTGCCGACATGGACGCCCTGCCGATCACCGAAGCTACCAATCTCCCTTATGCCAGCCAGGCCAGCGGCAAGATGCACGCCTGCGGTCATGACGGCCACACCACGATGCTGCTCGGCGCCGCCGAATACCTGGCGCGCACACGGCATTTCAACGGCACGGTGAACCTTATCTTCCAGCCGGCCGAGGAAGCCGGCAAGGGAAGCGGGGCGCAGGCGATGATCGCCGACGGCCTGTTCGAGCGCTTTCCCTGCGATGCGATATTCGGGCTGCACAACCACCCGGGCGCGCCGACGGGTTCGTTCCTGATGCGCGCCGGGCCGCTGATGGCAGCGAGCGATACCGTCACCATCAGGATCGCCGGGCGCGGCGGCCACGCCTCGCGTCCGCACCTGACGGTCGACCCGATCGTCGCTGCCGCCAACATCGTCATGACCCTGCAGACGGTTGTGTCGCGCAACGTCAACCCGATCGAGACGGCTGTCGTCACCGTCGGCACGATTCACGGAGGCACGGCCTCCAACGTCATCCCGGAACACGCCGAAATCACGCTGAGCGTCCGCTCCTTCTCGGCCGAGATCCGCGACACGCTCGAGCAGCGTATTCGCAATATCGCAGCACTTGTGGCGCAGGCGCATGGCGCAACGGTCGAGATCGATTACGAGCGCGGCTACCCGGTGGTCGTCAATTCCGAGCGCGAGACGTCCTTTGCGACAGACATCGCTGTCGAACTCGTCGGTCAGGACAAGGTGTCCGTCTGCCCGTTGATCCCCGGCAGCGAAGATTTTTCTTATTTCCTCGAACACAAACCCGGTTGCTTCCTGCGCCTCGGAAACGGCGAGGATTCAGCCATCCTGCACAGCTCGAAATATGATTTCAACGACGGCAATCTGACCGTCGGCGCAGCGCTCTGGGCTCGTTTGACCGAGAGATTCCTGGCCGCTTGATCCATACTTGCGGCTGGGATTGTCGATCGGCCGGTCGAGCATTATTGGGGCGACCGGCCGCGCGACGATGCTCAACGAATTCTCACGCATTCCCCCTCTTCGAATGCGATAAGAGCTTCGCTTTCAGGCGAACAAAAAGTCACTCGCCGCCAGCGGGCTCGTAAAGTTTGCGAGAGTAACTTGATCGGCTCCCGCGGTAATGATGGTGCTGGTTCCACTTTGCGAAATAGTAAGATCATCGAATGATTGCACACCCTCCACGCCACTAAACACGATAGTGTCGCCTTGTGTCTGGCTGAAGTCGTAGATGGTGTTTTGGGTTCCGACCGTCATTGAACCATCGTCCTTGAATATGAATTGATCTCTGCCGCCCTGAGCCAGTTCGCTCAGTTGCCCGTCACCCCACATGTCGTTGATGACGGTGCAGCCGGGTGCCGCGCTCCCGGCGTACAGGGTATCGTTTCCGCCCAGAGCCGAACCGGACATTTGTAGAGCGTCGCCGCACAGGAAGTTGCGGACCTGGCCGCTTTCGCTGTTGTGGCCCCCGGTAAGAATGTCGTTGCCGCCCCTGGCGGAACCGGACATAGCGAGGGCGTCGCCGTACAACTCGCTTAGAACATCCGGACCGGAGTTCCTGTCGCCGCCGGTCAGGAAATCATTGCCGCTCACAACGCTGCCGAGCATCGTGACCGCATCGCCATACCCCAAATTATGAGTGCCTTGCAGCACGGCCACGTCGTCGCCACCGCGAGCGTGGTCGGACATGTTGGCGCCCGCGTCACCGTAGAAGCTTATCTGGGAGCCACCAGCGCTCGTGAAGTTGTCGTTGCCGCCTTTGGCAAAACCGGAAAGATCACCGCCCGCATCGCCAAAGAGGGTTTTGTTCGGGATCGCCCCACCCAGATCCGTGTAATGGTCGTCGCCGCCTTGAGCATGGTCCGACATGTCACCGCCGGCATCGCCGAAGAAAGTGCTGGTGGAAAAGAAGGCACCCGTGAAGGTGTCGTTGCCGCCCTTGCTGTTGCCCGACATATCGCCGCCGGCATCGCCGTAGAAAGTGTTGAGCGAGTCGGTCCGGCTCGTATAGCTGTCGTCGCCGCCCTGGGCATTGCCGGACATGTTGCTGCCGGACTCACCGAAGAAGGTGTTCGTGGCCTGCCTGGAGCCCTGGAAGGTGTCGTTGCCGCCCTTGCTGTGATCCGACATTTCGCCGCCCGCATCACCGTAGAAGGTGTGGGTAGCTCCTTGTACAGTGCTGGTCAGGAAAGTGTCATCCCCGCCACGGGCATAGCCGAACATCTTGCCGCCGGCGTCACCATAGAAGGTATCGACTACCTGCCTTGCCACTCCACTGTTGAAGGTATCGTTGCCGCCCCTGCTATGGTCCGACATATCGTCGCCCGCGTCACCAAAGGCAGTGGTGGTGGAGGATGACAGCCCCGTGGTGAAGGTATCGTCACCGCCCCGAGCAAAATTGAACAAGCTCCGAGCCGCGTCGCCGTAGAAGGTGTAGGTCGACGGTGCGGTTTCCGTAAAGGTGTCATTGCCGCCCCTTGAGAAATCGAGCAGGCTGCCGCCAGCGTCGCCGGTCAAGATATTCGTATTCGGATCGCCTGTGAGGGCGTCATCGATACCCCACTGATGATCTGCTAGATCATCAGTAGTAAAGGGAACGCGTTTAGACATTATCCGCTCTCCTGTTGAGCCTACCCGTCCCATGGCAGCCGTACGATGTGAGGCAAAAACGAGCAATAATCCCGAATGGCTATGTCTTTAGGCGTAGGGATCGGTGCCTCGTTAACGGCGCGCTTGGCGGCAGCTTCCTGAGGCCGTCCTATTCCGGACTATCCCAGCCTTGCCCGAGCCTTCGCCGTCCAGGCGTTGAACAGCCGGTCTGCGACGATGCCGATGAAGGCGATGGCCAGGCCGGCGACGATGCCGCGACCGGAATCGGCCTTGGACAGGGCGATGAACACCTCCTGGCCGAGATCGCGCGTGCCGACCATGGCGCAGATGATGATCATCGCCAGCGCCATCAGGATGGTCTGGTTGACGCCGAGCATGATCTCGGGCAACGCCAGCGGCAGCTGCACGCGAAAGAAGGTCTGGCGCCTGGTGCAGCCCGAAACCTTCGCCGCCTCGATCAGCGCCGGCGGCACCTGTCGAATGCCGTGATTGGTATAGCGGATAGCCGGCACCACGGCGAACGCGACGGTGGCGATCATCGCGGTGACGTCGCCGACCCTGAACAGCATGACCACCGGAATGATGAAGCAGAACGACGGCAGCACCTGCAGCGTGTCGATGACCGGCGTGATGATCTTTTCGAAGCGGTCGCTGCGCGATGCGATCAGCCCGATCGGGATGCCGATCAGGCAGGCGATAAAGGCCGAGATGCCGCACAAATAGACCGTCGCCATGGTCTTTTCCCAAAGTCCGGTGGCGGCGCAGAACGCTGTCAATGCCGCGACCAGGGCGGCGAGGCGCAAGCCGCCGAGCTGGTAGCCGGCAAGGCCGAGGAGACACACCGCGCCCAGCCACGGAAAGCCCTCGCAGAAGGCGCGCACCGGGTTGAGCACATTGAGGATAAGCACCACGCGGAATGCTTCGATCGTGTCGAAGAAGTTGATGGTGATCCAGTTCACCGCCGCCTTCCACAAAGGCGCGGTGGTCAAGGTGATGGCTTTCGGCACCGCGGCAAAGGCCGGCACGAACAGGCCGAGCAGCGTGGTGGCGGCGAGAATGGCGACGGCCAGCGTCAGATTGGGATAGCGTCGCCAGAAACTGGTGCTGGCCTGATGGCGGACATTGCCCTTGGCGTGATTGTGCGCGATCGCCTGGCTCAGCCGGTCGAGTGCAATTGCCAGCGCGACAATGGCGAGGCCAGCTTCCATGGCCTCACCGACCTTGAGCGCGCGCAACGCCAAAAGCACGTCATAGCCGAGCCCACCGGCACCGATCATCGAGGCGATGATCACCATATTGAGCGCCAGCATGATGACCTGGTTGACGCCGACCATCAATGTCGGCCGCGCCGACGGCAACAGCACCCGCCACAGCTTCTGCCGTGCCGTGCAGCCGGCCATCTCGCTGAAATCGTCGATCTCCGACGGCACCCGCGACAGGCCGAGCATCGTCGCCCGCACCATTGGCGGCGTCGCGAAAATTGCCGTCGCGATCATTGCCGAGACCGGGCTGTTGCCGAACAGAAGCAGCATCGGGATCAGATAGGCGAAGGTCGGGATCGTCTGCATTAGATCGAGGGCAGGGGAGATCAACAACCTCTCCGCCCAAGGCTTGCGCCATGCCCAGATGCCGGCGAACAGCCCGGTGACAATGCAAAACGGCACGGCGATCGAGATCAAGCCCAGCGTCAGCATGGCGCTGGCCCACTGCCCGAACAGCGCGATGTAGAGAAAACAGCCGCCGGCCAGCGCACCCGGCTTCCAGCCGCCGGCGGCGCGCCCGGCAAGATAGGCGGCAGCGCAGACGCCGACCCAGGACAGGCACGGCAAGACGATCATATCCGCGCCATGGCCGATCTTGAAATTCTTGGCCAGAAGACCGAGCGCGAAATCGAGCGGCACGCCGAGCACCGCGGTGATCGAGCGGGTCAGCCAGGAGAAGTTCGACTTCACCCAGTTCATCAGCGCACCGACCCAGTCTGCGACAGGAACGATCGCGCCGGCCGGGTAATTGACCGCCCAGGGCAGGCTTTCCTGCAGCAGGAAGACGATAAGCACGGCGGCGAGCGCGCAGGCCCAGATCGCCAGCCAGGTTTGAACCGGCCGGGGCCTCGCTGCGCTGGCGCTTGCCGTGACTGTCATGCGCCGGCCCCACGACGTTCGATGCCGGCGAGAAGATCGATCACCGCCTGCGGCGTGACTTCGCCGATCGGCTTGCCGGTGCCGTTGACCACAGCGAAGGGCTTGCCGGCAGAGACGATATCTGCCGAAAAACTTGATATCTTGGCATCCGGCGCGACCGTGCCGCCGTACTCGGCGCCGTCGCAGGCGCGCATCAGGCTGCGCGCCGAGATCACCTTGGCGCGGTCGACGTCGCGGGTGAATTCGGCGACATAGTCGGTCGCCGGGTTGACCACCAGCTCTTCCGGCGTGCCGATCTGGATGACCTGGCCGTCCTTCATGATGGCGATACGATCGGCCAGCCGAATGGCCTCGTCGAAATCATGGGTGATGAAGACGATGGTCTTGTGCAGCATGGTCTGCAGCCGCATCAGCTCGTCCTGCATCTCACGGCGGATCAGCGGATCGAGGGCCGAGAACGGCTCGTCGAGGAACCAGATTTCCGGCTTCGTGGCGAGGCTGCGGGCGATGCCGACACGCTGCTGCTGGCCGCCGGAAAGCTCGCGCGGATAGAAATGCTCGCGACCGCGCAAGCCGACCAGCTCGATCACTTCCCGCGCGCGCGCCTCGCGCGTCGGCCGGTCCTGCCCCTGGATGCCGAGGGGGAAGGCAATGTTCTCCAGTACGTTGAGATGCGGCAGCAAGGCAAAATTCTGGAACACCATGCCCATGCGGTGGCGTCGCAGCTCGATCAGCGCGGCATCGGAAATCTTGAGCAGGTCCTTGCCTTCAAACTCGACCTTGCCGTGGGTCGGCTCGATCAGCCGCGACATGCAGCGCACCAGCGTCGACTTGCCTGACCCCGAAAGTCCCATGATGATGAAGATCTCGCCCTGGCGGATTTCGAGATCGACGGCGCGCACCGCGCCAACCAGTCCGGCAGCGGCGATGTCCGCCAGGCTGGCCTTGCCGTCGCGCCGGCGGATGAAATCGGCCGCGTCCGCCCCGAACAGCTTCCAGACATTGCGACAGGCAAGCTTTATCGGGCGGGCGTCGTTGCCCGCTTTCGCCGCCTGTTCAATCGTATCGGTCATGCGATCGTCCTTCTGGAACACGGGATCGAGACCCGGCCACGGATGGCCGGGTCGTCGGATTTCCAGTCAGACGGTCACTCGGCCCAGGCTTTCCAGTCGGCTTCGTGGGCGGCGATCCAGGCGGCGGCGACGTCTTCCGGCGTCTTGCCTTCGAGATCGATCTCGCCGCTCATCTTGTTGAGCTCGTCGGTGTCGACCGTGTAGTTTTTCGCGACCTTGTAGGCGACAGGCCATTTGTCCTTCATGCCGGCCCAGGAATATTTCCAGATCTCGCCATGCGGCTTGCCGCAGTCATATTTCGCGTCGGGGTTCACACCCCATTTCGGGTCGGTGTAGCACTCTGTCGTATAGTCGGGGAATTCGACCCATTCGCCCTTGTATTTGGCCGGCGCCCAATGCGGCGAATAGATCCACAGCATGATCGGCGCCTTGCGCTGATAGGCCGAGTCCAGTTCGGCGAACATCGCCGCATCGGTTCCGGCATGGATGACGGTGAAGGGCAGTTTCAGCGCCTCGACGCGTTCGTCGTCAAAACCTTCCCATGTCACCGGGCCGCCGAGATAGCGCCCCTTCGGTGTGGTTTCGGCCGTCGAAAAGGCCTCGGCGCATTTCGGATCTTTCAGCGCTTCCCAGTTCGGCAGGCCGGGGCATTTCTCTTTCATATATTCGGGAAACCACCATTCTTCCTTGGCCTTGGGTCCGAGCTTGCCGAGGCGTTCGGTCTGGCCGGTCGCGTCCGAGGCCTTCATCGCCTCGCCGGCCGTCGTGTCCCAGAATTCCAGGCCGACATCGATGTCGCCATTTGGTCAGGCCGGTGGTCAGGCTGGAGAGATAGTCGGCGGTCGGATACTCGACGGTATAGCCGAGCTTTTCGAGGATGCCGCCGAGGATCTTGGCGTTCAGATTGACGCTGGTCCAATCGAACAGTGCGATCTTGATCGGGTCGTTGGATTCCGGCGCTGCCGCATAGGCCGAAGATGTCAGTGCGGCTGCGGCAAGTGTTAAGGCTCCCATTGAGAAATTCGAAATCATGCTCCGAAGTGACATGCTTGTTCTCCTGTCAAGCTCTGGTGGACGTTATCGTTAGTTCCCTTCTTGCGTCTTTTTTGATTGTGTTGGAACAGCTGGTCGTTGCGCAAGGCCGTAGGCGCCACAATGCTGCCGAAGCGGATGCCGGCGCAAAACGGGGGTGGTGCCCAAATTGGTGAAGATGTGGCGGGACCGGCCGCGTCATGACTGCCGAAGGATTGCTGCCAAGGCAGTCATCCACGGATCGATCGCCGGTCTTGAGGGGCAAACCATCAAAGTCCCATGATCTCGGCTGTTGGCTCGGCAACTCGCCCAGAGCCACTTTCATGGGATGAAATTATATATACCAACGTTCACGTCGCGCAACGATTAACGCCGGTGCCAATTTCACGGCCCGTCTTTTTACATGGACCCGCAGATCGGTTCGAAAAAAGCCAAGGTTGCCGGTCATCCCGTATGCGAGCCGCGAGGTCAGGGTACCGATACAATGCAGCAGACCTCTTCCTTGAACAGACTGCGCATCGCCGTGCTCTTTGGCGGACGTTCCGCCGAGCATGACGTTTCGGTGCTTTCAGCAACCAATGTCATGCGTGCGCTGCTGCCCGCCAAATACGATGCCGTCCCAATCTTCGCCACGCGCGAAGGACAGTGGCTGCTGAGCAGCTTCCAGGATGGTACGCTCGCAAAGCCTGCGGGCGGTTTGGAAGTTTGCCTGGTTCCGGGCGGGCACGGACGGATGATGGCGATCCCGGCCGACGGCACGCCCTATGACCTGCCGAAGATCGACATCCTGTTTCCGGTCCTGCACGGCCTCCACGGGGAAGACGGCTCGGTGCAGGGGATGGCCGAGGTGGCTCGGGTGCCGCTCGCCGGCTGCGGCATCCTGGGTTCGGCAACCGCGCTGGACAAGGACATCGCCAAACGGCTCCTGGAAGCGGCGGGGCTGCCAATCGCGCGCTCAGTGACGATCCATGAAGGTGCGGCGCCCGCCCTCGCTGCACTGGAAAGCGAACTCGGCCTGCCGTTCTTCATCAAACCGGCGCGTCAGGGATCGTCTGTCGGCGTCGGAAAAGTCCATGCCAGCCAGGAATTCGATGGAGCGCTTGCTGAAGCCTTCCGGCACGATTGCAAGCTGTTGGCCGAGGAATTCGTTCGTGGGCGCGAGATCGAGTGTAGCGTGCTGGAGGATCCGGCAGGCGACCTGTTCGTCTCGCGGCCAGGCGAGATCGTGCCGGCTGAAAGCCACGATTTCTATAGCTACGATGCCAAATACATCGACGAGAACGGCGCGGCGCTAAGAGTGCCGGCCGATCTGCCGCCGGAGGTCGAGGCAGCCATGCGGGACGTGGCCGCAAGGGCTTTCAGAGCCGTCGGCTGTGACGGGATGGCGCGCGTCGACTTTTTCCTGACACCGGACATGCAATTCCTGGTCAATGAAATCAACACCATCCCCGGCTTCACCGATATCAGCATGTATTCCAAGGCAATGGCGGCGAGCGGCGTCAGCTATTCCGAAATCATCGACCGGCTCGTGGAGCATGGATTGGCACGGGCCGGCCGACCGGTCTGAACGCAGCGAAGGGGCTTTCAGATCCCGGTGGATGGTACGTTGGCCCGCGCCGCCGCTCACGACATGATCAGGCCGCCATCGACATTGATGGTCTGGCCGGTGATGTAGGCCGCATCGTCGCTGGCCAGAAAGCTGACCAGGCCGGAGACATCTTCGCCGCTGCCGGCGCGGCCCATCGGGATGTTCTTCACCCATTCGGCCATCAGCTCGCCGGGCTTGTAGTCGCCCATCAACTTGCCCCATGCGGCATCGTTATAGGCCCACATATCGGTGTCGATGATGCCGGGGCAGATCGCGTTGACGGTGATCTTCTCCTTGGCCACTTCCTTGGCCAGGCTCTGGGTGACGCCGACGACGCCGAATTTCGAGGCCGCATAATGCGGCGTGTAGATAAAGCCCTGCCGCGCCTGGCCGGATGCGGTGTTGATCAGCCGGCCGCCGTCGCCATGCTTGCGAATGCGCGCGATCGCCTCTTGGCAGCACAGGAACACGCCCTTGGTGTTGACCGCCATCACCTTGTCCCATTCGGCCTCGGTCATCGCCTCGATCCTGGCGATGGTGATGACACCGGCATTCTGCACGGAGATATCGACGCGGCCGAACTCCTGCTCGGCCAGGTCGTAGAGCGCGACGACTTCGTCCTTCTTCGTCACGTCCATGCGCATCGATGCGACCCTGGCGCCCGTAGCCTTGAGATCGGCGGCGACCTCTTCGACGCGCGGGTCGATGGCGCTGACAACGACCGCGGCACCTTCCGCCGCGAAGCGCCTGGCCATTGCCGCGCCAATGCCGCCGCTGGCGCCGGTGATGACCGCCGTTTTTCCCAGGAATCGCTTCTGCATCTTTTCTCCTACCAGCAGACGAAGCCGCCATCGACGATCAGGTCGATGCCGGTGACGAAACTCGAGGCGCGGCTGGCCAGGAACACGGTCGGGCCGACCATCTCTTCCGGCGCCGCCATGCGGCCCATCGGCGTGTCGCGCTCAAAGATCCTGACCTGGTCGGCGACCTCCGGCCGCTTGTTCATCGGCGTCAGCGTGTAGCCGGGGCTGACGACATTGACGCGCAGGCCGCGATCGGCCCATTCCATGGCGAGGCTCTTCGACATGTGGATCACCGCGGCCTTCGACGAATTGTAATGCGCCTGGGTCAGGCCGCGATTGACGATCGAGCCCGACATCGACGCGATGTTGATGATCGAGCCATTGCGCCGCGTCAGCATGGCGCGGGCCTCGGCCTGGCAGGACAGGAACACGCCGCTGACATTGACGTCATAGAGCTTCTGCCATTTCTCCAGCGACAGCATCTCTGCCGGTTCAGCTCCGGCGACGCCGGCATTATTGACGGCGATGGTCAACGCGCCGAGTTCCATCTCCGTACGCTCGATCGCGGCCGCGAGATCGGCCTCTGAAGTCACCGTGCCGTTCAGCACCAGCGCCTTGCGGCCGAGTGCCGTGATCCGGTGCGCGGTCTCCTCCAGCCCGCCTTTCGAGGCGTGGCCGAAGCAGGCTATGTCGGCGCCGGCCTCGGCCAGCCCAATGGCGATTGCCTGCCCGATGCCGCTGCCGGCGCCTGTCACAAGTGCCACGTCACCATAAAGGTCGAATAATTTCATCGTCGGTCCCTCTGCTCCAACCGCCGTCCTCCGGAAATAAAGGGGCGCCAACTCTGTTGCTGGCGCCCCGCGCGGTCTGGTGCCCGGGAGGATACCACCTGCTGCGCTTTGTTTCGATGGGCTGTTCCTAGCTCGTGGCGAGTTCCATCACGGCGATATTGCTTGCTTCGCTGCGGTCGAGAATGCCGCGTTGCCGGCCGCGGCTCAGCACCAGCACGCGATGCGACAGGCCGAGAACTTCCTCGAGGTCGGAGCTCACCACCACCACCGCCATGCCGGAGCGGGCAAGGTCGGCGATGACATCATAGATCGCGGCGCGTGCACCGACGTCGATGCCGCGCGTCGGCTCGTCCAGGATGAATACCTTGGGCGGGCGCGACACCCATTTGGCGATGATCACCTTCTGCTGGTTGCCGCCGGAGAGCTTGCTGACCGCCTGGTTCGGCCGGCCCTTGACGCCGAGCCGGCGAATGCCGGCCTCGGCGAATTTCTGCACCGCCTTCGGGAACACCCAGCCATTCGGCGCGACATGGTCGAAATTGCCGATCGCCAGGTTCTCGCCGATCGTCTGGTCGAGCACCACGCCCTGCGCCTTGCGGTCTTCCGGTACCAGGACGACGCCGGCCTTGATCGCCGCCGCCGGGCCATTGAGATGCACCGGCTTGCCGGCGACGCGCACCGATCCCGATGAGATCGGATCGGCACCGGCGATCGCCCGCACCAGCTCCGTGCGTCCGGCGCCGATCAGCCCGGCAATGCCGAGGATTTCGCCGGCCCGCACTGAAAAACTGACATTTTGAAAGCTGCGTTCCGGCGAGGACAGGTTCTCGACCTCGAGCAGCGTGTCGTTGCCCGGCGCCGATACCGTAGGGAACATCCGCTCGACACTGCGGCCGACCATTTGCTCGACGACAGTGCGCACCGGAATGTCGGCGCGCTCGTGCCGGGCGACGATGCGCCCGTCGCGCATCACCACCACGCGATCGGCGATCTGGGCGATCTCGTCCAGCCGGTGGCTGATATAGATGAAGGACATGCCTTCCGCCTTGAGCTTGCGGATCTGCTGGAACAGGAGCTCCGTTTCCTCGCCGCCAAGGGCTGCCGTTGGTTCGTCGAAGATCAGCAGCTCGGCATTGAGCGTCAGCGCCTTGGCGATCTCGACCTGCTGCTGGGCGGCGATACGCAGCGTGCGCACCTTGCGCTCGGGCGAGACATCGAGGCCGAGGCGCTTCAACTGGGCCGATGCCCGTGCATTCATTGCCGCGCGGTCGATGCGGCCGCCACGCATCGGCAGGCGCCCGACATAGACGTTTTCCGCGACCGACAGATCGGGCAAGAGCTTCAGCTCCTGGTGGATCATGCCGATGCCGGCGTCGATCGCCGCGGCAGGATTGGCGGGGGAATAAGCGTTCCCCCGCCAGGTGATGGTGCCGGCATCGGGTTTCGTCGACCCGGCGATGATGTTCGAGACAGTCGACTTGCCGGCGCCGTTTTCGCCAAGCAGCGCCACGACCTCGCCCGGCCGCACCTCGAAGCTCGCATCGGCCAGGACCTGCACCGGCCCGTAGCTTTTGCAGAGGCCGCTGACGACGAGCCCGTTATGGGGGCTGTGCGTGTGGCGAGGATCGGTGGACATCGTTGTGCTCGTCGACTGCCGGACTGGTCTCAATCAGGGATGCTTGGCGATGAACTGCTCGACATTGTCCTTGGTGGTCAGCGTCGCATCCTGCAGCTGTTCGGCGGGAATGGTCTCGCCGGCCACCAGCTTGATTGCCGCATCGACGGCGAGCCGGCCCATGCCCTGGGTCTGCTGCGTCGCGGTCACGTCGAAGACGCCGTCCTTCAGAGCTTTGAGCGCCGCCACGTCGCCGTCGAAGCCGGCAACCCAGACCTTGTGGCCGGGATTGGCGACCTTGACCGCCTGCGCCGCACCGAGCGCCAGCGCGTCGGCCTGGCCGATGACGATCGACACGTCGGGGTGCGACTGCAACAAATCCTGCGTCAGCTTGAAGCCTTCGTCCTGGTGCCAGCCTTCGCTCCACAATTCTCCGACAACCTTGATGTCGGGATAGCCTTTCAGCGCTTCGCCGCAGCCCTTCGAGCGGTCGACTTCGGGCGTCGTGCCCTTCTGGCCGTGGATGATGATCAGCTCGCCCTTGCCGCCGGCCTGCTTGGCGATGTAGTCGCAAACCGCCTTGGCCGATGCCACGCTGTTGGTTGCGATGAAAGTATCGCCGGGCGCGCCATCGGCGTTGCGGTCGACATTGACGACTGGGATGCCGGCAGCCTTGGCGGTCTTGGTCGGCACGGTGGCGGCGGTGGCGCCGGCTGGAATATAGATCAGCGCATCGATGTTCTGCGTGATCAGGTCCTGCACCTGGCTGACCTGGGTCGCCGAATCGCCCTTGGCGTCGACGGTAACGACCTCGATGCCCTTTTCCTTGCCGTAGGCTTCGACGGACTGCTTGATCTGGTTGAAGAAGTCGGCCTGCAGATTGGCGACGGCGAGGCCGAGCTTTTTGGCCTCCTTGGCCGAGGCCATGTCGGACAGGCCAAGCAGCGGGATGACGGCCGCGGCGGCAAGCAGCAATGAACGTTTGGTCAGCATGTTTATTCCTCCGTTGATGTTCAATCTGTCCTGCCCGCGCATCGCGGCGCCCCTTGGCCGAACAACTCCCAGTTTCGGATCACCGATCCGTTTTCGCCCGAATATCGGGGCGAATCTCATTGAGCCCAATTCTTCATTGTGCCCCATTTCTTCATTGTGCTCGGCGCCGCCACGTGTCGGTGGCCACCGCCAGCGCGATCACCACGCCGATAACCACTTGCTGGATGAAGGGCGAGACACCGAGCAGGTTCAGCCCGTTGCGCAGCACGCCGATGATGAGGACGCCGATGGCTGTGCCGCCGATCGAACCGACGCCGCCCGACAGGCTGGCGCCGCCGATCACCACCGCCGCGATGGTGTCGAGTTCGTAGCCAAGGCCGGAGCTCGGCTGGACGGAATCGAGCCGGGCGGCAAGCACGATGCCGGCGAGACCGGCCAGCACGGCGCAGATCGCATAAACCCAGTTTGTCAGCGACTTGACTGGTATGCCGGACAGCCGGGCGACTTCGGCGCTGCCGCCGATTGCGTACAGGCTACGGCCGGTAGCGCGATAATTCAGGAAGATCGCGAAAATGACGGCAAGCACGATCATCAGCCCGACGGTGACCGACAGGAATCCGAAATGGCGGATTATCGACAGGCTGGTGAACCAGTCGGGAAAGCCGACGATCTGCGAGCCGTCGGTGATCATGTTGGCGAGGCCGCGCGCCACCGACATCATCGCCAACGTGGCGATGAAGGGCGGCAGCTTGGTGACCGTCACCAGCAGGCCCGAAACCAGCCCGCAAAGGCCGGCGACGACGAGGGCTGCGGCGATGCCGGCCGGCAGGCCGAGATTGAGATAGTCCGGATGGGCGACGAAGCCCATCACCATGGAAGCCAGCGCCAGCACCGAGCCGACGGACAGGTCGATGCCGCCGATCAGGATGACCAGCGTCATGCCGATCGCCATGATGCCGAGCACAGTGACCTGGTCGAGCACGTTGAGGATGTTGCGGATGGTCAGGAAGGTGTCGGTCGTCAGCGAGAGCGCCAGGCACAGCAGAACCAGCCCGATCAGCGGACCCATGGTTCCGGCAAAGACGGCTGAAAACTTTGCGCCCGCCGTAGCCTGCGCGCCAGAGCCTGCCTTCAACTCGCCTGCCTTCAAATTGCTTGCGTCGTTGCTCACAGCCACTTTGTCTCCTCCACAGCAGTCCGGCGCTGCATCACCGGGCCACTTTGTTCACCAGGCCCCTCCCTGTGAACAATTTATCTTTAACATGCAATTTTGTTCAGCTAAACTGTTCGTCGGAAAATTGTCAAGGCCTGCCGCTTCATTCGACGACGGGTTTGCGCTGTCCGCCGGTTTGCCTTACGCAAGGTCTCGGAAATCTTGGGCATTTCGAAGTCGCCGGATTGGAATATCATGAGCAGAGCCGGCGGCTGCGGCAAGGCAATCAGATGACGATCGTAGAGAACGAAAGAGCCTCGCGCTTCCCCGACGCCGAACTCAAGGCCCGCGCCGCCTGGCACTATTATGTCGAGGGTCTTACACAGGAGCGGATTTCCGAAATTCTCGGCGTCGGCCGCATCAAGGTGCATCGCATTCTCTCCGCCGCCCGCGAAGAGGGTGTCGTCCAGTTTCGCATCCGCGACAGCGTCGTCGAATGCGTGATTTTGGAGGAAAGCCTCAAGCAGCGGTTCGGGCTCAGCCAGGCTGTTGTGGTGCCGTCGGCGGCCGACCGAAGCAACGCGCCGCTGATGATCGGCCACGCCGCCGCCGCCTACCTGGCCGACCATGTGAATGCCGGCGATGTCATCGCACTGGGCTGGGGGCGGACACTGAAATTCGCCATCAATGAATTGCCGCGGCGGCCCATCGCCAGGACGACGGTGGTTTCGATGCTTGGCGGCCTCACCCATGCCCAGCCGCTCAACCCGACAGAAAGCGCCTGGGATTTCGCCGAAAAGATCGGTGCGGAGTGCTTCCTGCTGCCGGTGCCGGTCTATGCCGACAGGCCGGAGCAGCGCGACGCTTTCATGAGCCAGCGCAGCGTTCAGGACGTCGTCTTCCGTGCACGCCGGGCAAACATCGCCGTGCTCAGCGTCGGCTCGTTTTCCAACGACAGCCCGATCGCCAATTACGGCTTCATCAAGCCAAGCGAACTCGAGGAATTGCAGGCGGCCGGTGCCGTCGGCGATATTCTGTGTCATTTCATCGACGCCGAGGGCCGCCCGGTCGACCACGAGGTCAACCGCCGCGTCTGCGCCTATCCGCTGCAGGATCTGTCGGATATCCCGAGCATCATCCTGGTGTCGGGAGGCAGCGAGAAGGTAGCGGTAATGCGGGCTGCGCTCGCCAACACCAAGGTTTCGGTTCTGATCACCGACGAAGACGCGGCCAAGGGCCTGCTCAACCGCTAGATTTCGCCGAGAGCGCTGAGGCGGGTGTGGATGTCGCGCGTCGCCTGATAAAGGTCGCGGTAGATTTCCTTGCGGCTGCGATAGGCGGCGACAAGCCCGTCGACCGGATCGACATGCCTGGTGGGAGCGGCAGCCATTACCTCTGCTGCGGCTTCCGGCGAGGCAAACCAGCCGACAGCCGCTGCCGCCAGCATGGCAGCGCCGAGTGCGGCGGCTTCGTTGACCGGCGAAACCGAGAGCGGCCGCTCGAGCACGCTTGCCATGATCTGCATTAGCAGCGCGCAATTGGTGCCGCCGCCGGCGGCAATCATCGCCGCCGGTCCGCCGGCCTGGGCTTCCATGGCCTCGGTGGCGACGGCCTGCTCGAAGGCGATGCCTTCCAGGACAGCGCGGAAGAGATGCTCCGGCCGGTGATCGAGCGACAGGCCGACAATGGCGCCGCGCGCCGCACCGTCCCAATACGGGCTCATGACGCCGGCCCAATAGGGCATGATGAGCAGGCCCTCGCTGCCCGCGGCAACATCCAGCGCCACTTTCTCCAGCGCTGCCGCCGAGGGCGAACCGGTGGTTCGCACGATCCAGTCGACCAGCTGCATGCCCGAGCGCAGCACGGTCTCCAGCATGAAACCGGAGCCGGTCGGCGAGACCAGCGTACGAAAGGCGTCCGAGGTTTTCACCTTGCCGGAATAGCAGCCGCTGACCACGCCGGAGCCGAGCGAGAGATAGCTCTTGCCCTCGCCGTAGACGCCCATGCCGAGGCCCATCGCCTGGCCGTCCCCAGCGCCGGCAACGACCGGCGTGCCGGCCCTCAGGCCGGTCAGCTGCGCTATGCTTGCGGAAAGACTGCCGCAGACCACGCCTGGCGCGACCAGCTCGGGCAATTGCTCCATCTGCAGTCCGGCGGCCGCAACGAGGCGGGGATGCCAGGTACCTTTCTCGACGTCGAGCAGCCCGAGCGGATCCGCACTTGCGGTGCTGGTGACCAATCGCCCGGTCAGCCGCTGGACGAAGAAACCGTGCACGTCGACCAGTGCCGCTGCCTGGCGAAGCACTTGCGGCTGGTGCTCGGCAAGCCAGGCAATGGCGTAGAGCGCCGGCGTCGGGTCCGGCGGCTTGCCGCTCCAGTCGCGGATCGCCTCGCGGCCGAGTTCGGCCGAAAGCCTGATAACCTGCGGCCGGGCGCGTTCGTCGAGCCACAGGATCGCCGGCATGAGTGCTTTGCCGGCGCTGTCCACCAGCGTGAAGGTCTCTCGCTGGTGAGCGATGCAGATCGCCGCCACCCGCGTAGCGCCGACCGCCTCGGTGACCTGCTTCAATGCGCCAAGCAGCGCCGTCCACCACTGTTCGGCGTCCTGCTCGAAATGGCCGGGCTTCGGATTTGAAAGCGGGTACGGCTCGCGCGCCTGGAACAGCTCCTCGCCGTCGCGCGCGAAGGCAATCGCCTTCACGGCCGTGGTCGAGGCGTCGATCCCGATTACGACATCGTCCATCAGGCGGAGATCCGGCGGGGTCAGGCTGCGTTTGTAACGAACCGTCCGTCCGACTGGTCGAGACGGCGGCGGATCTGGGTTATCACCATCGAATCGTCGGGTACACAATTTTCATAGGTCAGGAAGTCGCCGGTCTTGAGCGGCTTGACCACCTTGGCGCGTTCGGCAAGGCCGAGCGGCAGGGCGCCGCGGGCGCGCGCATCCCCCCAGGTCATGGCGAAGCCGCGGTAGTCATTCTCGCCGATCATGCCGAGCGACTGGCCAACGCCAAGATCGCTCTTGGCGACCGCCACCGCCTCGGCCACAGGATGGTCGAGCGGCTCCATGTCGGCCCGCTTGTAGACCACCGCGCGCGCCGCCGACAGCGGCACTTCCAGGCTGGTCAGATGATAGGGCCGGAAGATCGTGAAATAGGGGCCTTTGCCGACCTTGAGGTCGATCATGCGCTCCAGCACACGCGGATGCCGGGTCTCGATGATGCAGAACACGCCGGGCGCCACACCCTTGCCGATCGAGTAATCGACCACGCCCTTGCGATGCAGCACGCCGCCATCCTCGCGCGGGCAAAGCACGCTGGCCAACTCCTCCAGCGTCGCGGTCGGGCCGTGCATGCCCGGCACATCGGGCACTAGGCCGGTCGCATTGGCGATCGCCACCATCTCGATCGCCGTCTTCGAGCCGTCGACGAATTCGACCAGCATGCGCGCATTCATGTTGCGCTCGGCCGCCTCCTTCTCGTAGTCGGCCGGCTTGGCGTCGATCTTCAGCGGATTGTTCTTGCCCTTGCCGGCGGCGATGATGTTGAAGCCGAGGCTCTTGGCAAAGCCGATGATCTCCAGCGTGCAGGCCGGCTCGTCGCCGGCGGCACCGGTATAGACGACGCCAGCCTTGCGTGCCTCCTCCTTGAGGAAGCGGCCGATGGTGATGTCGGCCTCGACATTGAGCATGACGATGTGCTTGCCGTTCTTCATCACTTCCAGCGCGAACAGCGTGCCGATATTGGGATTGCCCGTCGCGTCGATGATGACGTCGATCCGGCCGGCCGCCGCCAGCGCATGCAAGTCTTCGGTCACCGCGATCTTGCCGGCCTCGATGGCGCGGTCGATCGCGGCCGCATTGCCGGCCTGCACGATGTCGGAACGGTCATGGCCAGCGAGCAGCGCCGCGTCGATCGCTGCCTGCGGCCTGACTTCGGAAATGGCGCCGATCCGCATGCCCGGCATCAGCGCCACCTGGACGACGATGTCGGTGCCCATCTGTCCGGCGCCGGCAAGCCCGATGGTGATCGGCCCCTGCTGTTCAGCGCGCTGCAGAAGTTCCGCTGCAAATTGCGGATGGGACATGTCGCTTCCTCCAGTTCCTGACGCGCCGCAGCGTCCAAATCAACGTTTTGAACATTTCTATTTGCAAATGAAAAATATTTCAACCGGCAATTGGGCATTGTCGCTCTGCAATCGGCCGAAGACGATTGGATGAGCGGTCAATCCACACGGCCGTGCCTCCGCAGTCAGAAGGACGCGCCATATTCAGGTTGATTGGGTGCAGCCTTGTTGCAGCTCAGCTGCCGATTTCGAAGAAGGGCGCACCAAGCAGGCCGGGAACGACATCGATGCCGAGGCCCGGCCCATCCGGAATGCCCATACGGCTTCCCGAAACCGGCGGCATGTTGGATGCGGTGCGCACCGTCACCCATTCGTGAAAGGCGATGGCGTGCAGCCGGCGCTCCTCCGGCGTCGACAGCGACAGATGCGCCATCGCCGATGTGTCGATCTCGGCGCCGCCAGTGTCTTCGACCGTGATCATGAAGCCGAGGTCGACGGCAAGGTCGCGGATCTGGCGCGTTTTGGTAACGCCGCCGAGGCGCGAGATCTTCAGCGTCAGCCCGTCGGCGGCGCCCTTGCGGTGGATGTCGAGCATATCGTCCAGCGAGGCGACGGATTCATCGAGCACCATCGGCTTGTCGAGCGAGCGGCGCACCGACAGGCATTCGTCGATGGTCGTGCAGGGCTGCTCGAACGTGTAGTCGATGGTGCGCGTCGCATCCACAAACTGGCGCGCCTGGTAAGGGGTCCAGCCGGCATTGGCGTCGCAGAAAATGACGGTGCCCTTCGGCACCGCGGCGGCAACGGCTGTGACGCGTTCGATGTCGTCATGGACGTTGCCGCCGACCTTGACCTGCAGCCGATGAAAGCCGTCCTTGACGATGCGCTTGGCGAGTGCGGCCATCGCGTCGACCGTGCCGTGGGTGACGACTTTGTAGAGTTCGGCCGTCTCGCTCTCGCGTCCGCCGAGCAGGGTGACCAGCGGCACGTCGGCGGCGCGCGCCGCAAGATCCGAGCACGCCATGTCGAGCGCCGACTTGACGTAGGGATGGCCCTTGAACACCGTGTCCATCAGCCTGTTGATACTGGCAAGCCCGCGTGGGTCATGGCCAATGAGATGCGGCGCGATCTCGACGACGCCGGCGCGAGTACCCGCAGCGAAGGCAGGCGAATAGAAATTGCCAAGCGGCGCCATCTCGCCCCAGCCGGTGAGCCCGCTGTCGGCGATGACGGCGACGATCACCGCGTCGAACGCATCGGCGACACGCCCCTTGGACATGCGGTAAGGCCCATCCACGAAGGGCTGCACGACATGGTAGGCCTTGATGGTTTTGATCTGCACGTGTTCTGTCCGTTGTCTGTGTTCCGGGATGTCCGTCAAATTTGTCGGGCTCAGCCGCCTCTAGGTCGGCCGGCACGATCGGCGCCGGCGCCCTTTGAGCCGCGCTGTTCCAGCCCGCGCGCATAGGCGAGCAGTTCTTCGAAATCCAGGTCGATATGGTCCTTGGCGTGGCGCTGTGCGGCGCGCATGTCGCTGCCCTTGAGCAGCCGAACATAGGTCTCGTGAGCACCTACGGCAGGCACCGGCTCGTTGCGCGCCCGCTGGTGCAACGCGAAATACATCTGCAGCCGGCTGGTCAGCCGTTGCCACGTTTCAAGCAGCACCGAATTGTCGGCCCATTCGTGGATCAGGCCATGCAGTTGCAGCGCCGTTTCGATCTGTCGCGTGGTGTCCAGGTCGCGCGTCGCCTGCTTCACCGCCGCCTGGCGCCGGTCGAGTTCGTCGAAGAAGCGCTGGTCGCGAACCGGCCAGGTCCGCTCGATGGCGAACTCGTCGAGCACCTTGTTGAGCGAATAGGCGTCGTCGATGTCCTTGGCGGTGACGTTGATGACGAAGGTTCCGGCGTAGGGAATGCTGGTCAGGATGCCTTCCTGCACCAGCTCGCGCATCGCCTCGCGCAGCGGCGCGCGGCTCACCCGCATCTGCTCGGAAATCCTGAGTTCGTTGAGCTTCTGTCCCGGTTCCAGCTGGCCGGTCAGGATCGCCCGCCGGAGCAGCCCCACGATCTCGGCCCTGCGTGTCGTATCCGCGATCGGACTGAAATCCAGCTTTGCCATTCGGCTGCTCCAGGGAACCGAAAGCAAGACAAGCAGATTGTCGACAATCTAACAAGAGCTGGATTCTCGATCCTGGAGGACATTGGCGCCCTTCCGGCCTCAGCCAGCCTGGCCATGCAAGCCGACTAGGTCCCGGCCGCTGAGCGTCAGCTGGCTTCTCGCAGCGGGAAACGGCCCGGTGCGTAGCCTTCGCAATGTCCATTGACGACTGGGAAGGTTTGTGTCACTAGCAGTGACATGAATTCACAAACGATGACTCAGAAATACGAGAGCCCGCTGCGGGCAGAGCAGGCGCAGGCCACGCGCGAGCGCATCCTCGCGTCCATTCGAACGATTCTGGAGCAAAATCCGTACAGCCTCCTTGGCTTCGATGAGGTTGCCGAGGTTTCGGGCGTAAACCGACGGACGATCTTCCGCCATTTCCCGACGAAGGAAGCGCTTTTGGAGGCCTTTTGGGCCAGCACCAATGCCTCTCTGGGAGTGCGGTTCTGGCCTGAGCGGGAGCAGGATCTGATCGATCTTCCTCCCGACCTTTTCGCCTCGTTGGACGCAATCGAAGGCGTAGTCAGAGCCTCGCATGCGAGCGCTACCGGGCGCGAGATGCGCCTGCAAGCCAATGGTGAGCGGCAACGTGCCTTTCAGAGCAGCCTTTCGCAAGTCGCAAACGGAATGGACCCGAAGGCGGCGCGCCAGCTTGAGGCCGTGATCCAGCTCCTGTTCAGCGCCACTGCCTGGCAGACGATGAAAGACTACTGGGGTCTTACCGGCCGTGAGGCCGGAGAGGCAGCCGCCTGGGCAATTCGCGCCTTGCTCAATGCGGCAAAATCGCAGCAAGGCGCTGTTCGAAAGGAAAAAGCAAGTGACTTGGCATAAGACCAAAGCGACGGTCCATCCGGCCGATTCGGTTCAAGGCTTCTGGGTGATGGGCGATCAGGTCGCTGTCCGGGCAAAGCTCGCTGGGACGGCACTCAACGTGATCGACGTCACGGTACCTCCTGGAAGCGGCACGCCGCCCCACACGCATCCTTCCGCGGAAATTTTCCGCATTCTCGAGGGCACCCTCACGATATGGACAATGATCGATGGGGTCGCGCAAGAATATGAGGTGGAACCCGGTGATGTCGTCACCATTCCGGGCAACGCGCCCCATGGCTATCGCAATGCTGGTCCCGTGCCGGTTATTTTCATGGCGATCGTCGACGACCAGATGATCGCATTTTTCGAAGAGGCTGCATCCAAGGACGCGCCCTCCGGCCCGCCGACCGCTGGCATGATTAACCGCGTGATCGAGCTTACCGGACGCCATGGGATCCGGATCCTGCAGGCGGCCTGACCGGCGAAACCGTTGCGCCAGGATTTGACCTGGAAGACGGTGCCTTATGCCGCCTAAATCCAGCAGTCCATCCATCCAGGTCGAAGCGGGCGTTCGCGCGAGTGATACGTGTGGCCGCGACAAGCCGTCGGCTGGATGGATGTCTCGTTTGCTGATCCACAAACTGCCTTCACAGTTGGAGAGCGCCTCTATGCTGCCATCGTCGCCAGAGCCGCCGTTCGCACTACGGCTTGAATCGGCCGTGTCGAAAACATCAGCAAAAACGGCGCCCTTGGCGTGGGAGCCGAGGGCGCCGCGGGACCGGACCTGATGGGGGTTATCAGGTGGCCGGTTTCTCGGGCAGCGGCGAGATCGGCATTCCCGGGCCGATCTTCTGCAGATTGCCGGTAATCACCCGGTCGCCTTCGGCCACACCGCTCAAGATGGCGACCTGATCGCCATTGGTCGGTCCGAGCGAAACGATACGCTGGTCGACCGTGTTGTCCTTGCCGACGACATAGAGGTATTTGCCGAGCTGGCCTGAGCCGAGTGCCGTCTGCGGTACCATCAGCGCATCGGGCTGCTCTTTGACGTGCAGCCGGACGCGGACATATTGGCCGGGGAGCAGCGTGAACTTGCCGTTGCCGATCGTCGCCCGTGCCGTGATCGTGCCGGTCGAGCGGTCGATCGTGTTGTCTATGAAGGTAAGATCGCCCTTCTGGCGCGGTTCCGTTTCACCGGGAAGCAGAACGTCGACGCTGATCGGTCCTGCGGCGCGGGCCTCCTCGATCTGGGCCAGGTCCGTTTCGCTCGGATTGAAGGTGACGTAGATCGGATCGAGTTGCACCAACGTGTTGAGCACCGTGCCGGCGACGCTGACCAGCGTTCCGACGGAAGCCTGGCTGCGACCGATGCGTCCCGCGAACGGGGCACGGATTTCGGTGTAGCTCAAATTGAGCTCGGCGGTCCGTACGGCGGCTTGATTCACGGCGAGCGAGGCCTGTGCCCCGCGCAAGGTGCTGGTGCGCTGGTCGAACACGTCCTTGGCGAGATAGCCGCTCTTGGCGAGCTCGCTGCCGCGCCCGAGATTGGAGCGCGCATAGTCGAGCGTCGCCGTGTCGCGCTGGACCTGCGCCTTCGCCTGCTCGAGGGCAGCCTGGAAATCCTCCGGCGCGATCTTGTAGAGAAGGTCGCCCTTCGCAACGTCGCTGCCGTCGGTGGCGACCTGCTCCTGCAGATAACCCGGCACGCGCGCCTGCAGCGTGATGCTGCGGATCGGCTCCACCCGGGCGGCGTAGTCGAGATAGATCGGGATCGTCTTCTTGACGACGCTCACCACCGGCACCGGCATGACAAAGGCTTCCGGCTTGGGTGTCGCCGCCCCGGCTGTGCCGGCGTTGAGGCTGAGGCTGCCCATGTCGAGCAGGTGAACGCTCGCCACCGAAATCGCCCCAAGGGCGACGGCCGTTCCCAGCGCGATTTTCCATTTACGCATGATCAATTCTCCAGTCCTATTCAGCCGCTTCGGCCAATGGCTCGAAGGCGGGTTCGGCAGTTGGTTGTTCGGTCGCTTCGGAAACCGGTTCGCTCTCGCTGCGGCGCTCGCGCAGCTGCTCGATCACCGCATAGAAGACCGGCACGAACACCAGCGACAGGATCGTCGCCGCGACCATGCCGCCAAAGACGGTGGTGCCGATCGACTGCCGGCTTGCGGCACCTGCACCTGTAGCGAACATCAGCGGCAGCACGCCGAGGATGAAGGCGAAGGCGGTCATCAGGATCGGTCGCAGCCGAAGCCGCGCCGCTTCCATGGCGGCGTCGACGATGCTGAGGCCTTCTTCGCGCCGGCGCCGGGCAAACTCGACGATCAGAATCGCGTTCTTGGCCGCCAGTCCGATCAGCATGACGAAGCCGATCTGCGAATAGACGTCGATCTGCATGCCACGCAGCCACAGCACGACGAACGCACCGAACAGTGCGAGCGGCACCGCCAGCAGCACCATGAACGGCATCGCCCAGCTCTCATATTGCGCGGCGAGGATCAGGAAGACGAAGACGATCGCGAGACCAAAGACGACGGATGCGATCGATCCCGCCTTGAGCTCCTGATAGGTGATGCCGGTCCATTCGTAGCCGAAGTCTCTCGGCAACGCCGTGGCAGCGGCACGTTCCATTGCCGCCACCGCCTGGCCGGACGAAAAGCCGGGCGCGGCGCCGCCATTGATCAGGGCCGACGCATTGTTGTTGTAATGTGGCACGGTCTCGGGGCCGACGACGGGCACAAGCTTGCCCAGCGTGCTCAGCGGCACCATCCCACCCGACGCATTGCGGACATAGAGCCGCGATATGTCGGCCGGACCGGCGCGAGAGTCCTTGTCGGCCTGTATCGTCACCCGGAAGGTGCGGCCGAACAGGTTGAAATCGTTCACATAGAGCGAGCCGAGATAGATCTGTAGCGTGTTGAACACGTCCGGCAGGTTGAGCCCGAGCAGCTTCGCCTTGGCGCGATCGAGATCGTAGTTGAACTGCGGCGTCGAGGTCGAGAACGACGAGAACAATTGCTGCGGGTTGAGCTCGGGCTGCTTGCGCGCCTCGGCAATCACCGCTTGCGTCGCATCGTTGAGCGCCACGCTGCCGCGGCCGGTCAGGTCCTCGACCTGGAACTCGAAGCCACCGGTGGTACCGATGCCTGGGATCGACGGCGGGTCGAAGCTCAGCGCAAAAGCCTCTGGAATTTGCAGCAGCTTGTTGCGCACGTCGGCGACGAGCTTAGAGGCGCTCTGGTCGGCGCCGCGTTCGTCCCATGGCTTCAGGATGGCGAATTCGACCGCCGAGTTCGACTGCGCGGCGCTGGTCAGGAAGTTCAAGCCGCTGATCGAGCCGACGATGTCGACGCCGGGCGTGTTTTGCAGGATGTCGCGCGCCTTTTGCGCCACGGCATCGGTGCGTTCCAGCGAGGCCCCGTCGGGGAGCTGGATGACGACGAAGAAATAGCCCTGGTCCTCGACCGGAAGGAAGGTCGAGGGCAGGCGCTGCCAGACGAAATAGGTCGCGACAAGTCCGGCCGCGAACACGCCGATCATGATCCAGCGCAGGCGGATGAGAATACGGACCCCATTCGCATAGGCATGCGCCAGCCGTTCGAAGCCCATGTTGAACCAGCGGAACAGCACGAACTGCGTTTCCGGCCGGTGGCGCAGGAAGGCGGCGCTGAGCGACGGGGTAAGCGTCAGCGAGACGAAGGCCGAGATGCCGAAGGAGATCGCCACCGTCAGGGCGAACTGGTTGTAGAGCCGGCCGGACACGCCCGGAATGAAGGCGACCGGCACGAACACCGCCATCAGCACGGCGGTCGTCGCGATGATCGGGCCGGTGACCTCCGCCATCGCGGTGCGCGTGGCAGCCAGAGGTTTGAGACCGGCCTCAAGTTGGCGTTCGACATTCTCGACGACGACGATGGCGTCGTCGACGACGAGGCCAATCGCCAGCACCATGCCGAGCAGGCTGAGCATGTTCAGTGAGAAGCCAAGCATATGCATGACGGCCAGCGTCGCCACCAGCGACACCGGAATTGCGATCGTCGGGATGATCGTGGTGCGCCAGCTTTGCAGGAAGATGAACACCACGGCGACGACCAGAACCAGCGCTTCGCCGAGCGTGATCAGCACGTCGTGCATCGAGGCCGAAACGAAACGTGTCGTATCGTAATGCATGGCGTAGCTGACGCCCTTCGGGAAACGGGCCGACAACTCCTGCATCTTGTCCTTGACGCGCTGCTGCAGATCGAGCGCGTTGGAGCCCGGCATCTGGTAGACCGCGAGCACCACCGTCGGGTCCTTGCCGAAGAAGGCCGACGACGAATATTGCAGCGCGCCGAGCTCGATGCGCGCAACGTCGCGCAGCCTGACCAGCGAGCCGTTGGCGGTATTGGCCCGCACGACGATGTCGCCGAACTCCTTGGGATCGCTCAGCCTGCCGACGGCGTTGACCTGCATCTCGAAGGCGGTGCCGGCCGGAGCCGGCGACTGCCCGATCTTGCCGGCCGCCACCTGGACGTTCTGCTCGGCGACGGCGTTCTGCACGTCGACGGCAGTAATGCCGAGATTGGCTAGCTTGTCGGGGTCGAGCCAGATGCGCATCGAATAGCGCCGCTCACCGAAGATCTGCACGTCGCCGACGCCGGGCAGGCGCTTCAGCGGATCGACCACCTGCAAGTAGGCGAGATTGCTCAGCGCGACCGGGTTGACGGAACCGTCCGGCGAGGTGAGGTCGACGATCAGGACGAAGTTCGGGTTCTGCTTCTTGATCGTCACGCCGCCCTGATTGACGATGGCCGGCAACGAGGAAGCCGCCTGCGAAACGCGGTTCTGGACGTCGACGGCCGCCGTGCTCAGATCGTAGCCGACGTCGAAGGTGATGGTGATCGTCGAGGAGCCGTCATTGGAGCTCGACGACGACATATAGGTCATCCCCTGGACGCCGTTGATCTGCTGTTCGAGCGGCGTCGTCACCGTGTCGGCGACGACCTGCGCGCTGGCGCCCGGGTAGTGGGCGCTGACCACGACCTGGGGCGGCGTGATGTCGGGAAACTGCGAGACGGGCAGGAGGAAATAACAGATCCCTCCGGCGAGCACCATGATGATGGCGATCGCCGACGCAAAGATCGGACGATGAACGAAGAAGTTTACCATGATATGCACGCCTCGCCCGATGCTCTGGCCCGGCCAAACGCCCTGGCCACCCTGGACAGCCGCCGGCTGCGTGTTGAGCCGGAATCTTCGAGAAAGCCGAAATCTTCAAGGCGGCGCGGCGCATTGCGGCGCTCGGCCTGTTCGTCCGCCAGCGCACGCAGCATCGCCTCGAAAGACCGCGGGTCGACGCGGTCGGCCTTCATCAGCATGCGGATCATCGGATCCCTTACGACTTCATCGATCGTCAGATCATTGCGCTGCGACATCGAAGCGGCTCCTGGTTTTTGGTGATCCGCGGCAAGCCGCGGATCTGGTGTTTTCTTGCTCGCCGGCCGAGGCCGTGAGGTGCGGTTCGTCCCCTTGCCGATCGGGGCGGGGCTGATGGCTGGCACTTGCGAGTTTGACATGATGCAATGCGGGTGTTACAGGTAAGTAACATCTCTAACGTTACAGACCGGTAACACCCTAGTCAAGAGGTGCACCGAGGGAATTTCGGGAAACGCAATCACGGAGGTTTTGATGACAGACGGTGTTGTGGAGCGTGTTCGCCCCCGGGACAGGATCCTGGAGACGGCACGGGACATGTTTCACAAGCATGGCATTCGCGGCGTCGGCATCGACGCCATCACCGAGGCCGCCGGCACCAACAAGATGACGCTCTACCGGCATTTCGAGTCCAAGGACGACCTGATCATCGAATGTCTGCGGGCGACCGCCTGCAGCGCCAACGCGATGTGGGAAAAGTTCGAGGCCGAGAATCCGGGCGACAAGCTGGCGCAGCTGCACGCCTGGGTCCGGATGGCGGCCGATTGCCTGATGTCGGATCGCCGCGGTTGCGACATGGCCAACGCCGCCATCGAGCTGAGCGAGGCCGATCATCCGGCAAGGCAAGTGATCAAGGAACTCAAGGAAGCGCAGCGCGAGCGGCTGGTCTCGCTGTGTCGCGATGCCGGCATCGGACAGGCCGAGCTTCTTGCGGACACGCTGTCGCTGTTGCTCGAGGGCGCCCGCGTCAGCCTGCAAAGCGTCGGCGCCGAGGGCCCGAGCGCGCAGTTCGTCCGCATGGCGGAAGGCCTGATCACGTCTTTCAGGGCCAGATAGTCTCGCAAGCGGCGAAACGATACGTGGCGTTTCGATTGCGGGCCGCGCCGCCGGGTGATGTCTCGTCCCATCGCGATGTGCCATCTCGCGTCTCCTGTGCCGATCCTCCGCACCATGGCCGGCGCGGCGTTGATTGCTGGTCGTGAGGCAGGATAGGGCCGCCGGCGAACCGGTGAGAGTGACAAGTGTGACAGGATTCTGCCCGACAAGCCGCGGCGGTCGCAGCGAAGCTCATCGATCCGCGGATCAGCAATCGTGTCCGGTGCCAGTCACGATCCCAGCATCGCCCGCTATCCCGGAGCCGGAACAAAAAAAGCCCGCTGCCGGGAGGAGGTGGCAGCGGGCTCGATTTCGAATACGGCACGGGAGGAGGTGTACCGCACTCAGCGTCGGCATCGCATCTGGGAGGAGTAGATGGCCGACACCTGCGAAACTATCGATTGCCCAATGATTCGGCAACCACAAAAGTTGCATAGGTGATGTGCAGATTTGCGGTATCAACCGAATTTTAACGATCCACTGGCCCGAGCCATCGCCTCGCGCGACATCACTGCACCGGGACATTTTCCTTGAAGATCAGGCGCGGCTCGATGAATTTCCGCGTCAGATAGGGCGCCGACGAGGCGATCGAGCCGAGCAGGCGAATGACCGACTGTTCGGCAATCAGCCGCGCATTCTGGTCGATGACGACGTCGAGCAGATCGTCGACCAGATAGCCGCGTGTCTCGCGCGTCAGATCATGGCAGATGAACACCGGCTTCGTCTGCGGCCTGACTTCGAGCAATGCTTTTGCCACGCCCGAGCGCCCGGCGCCGATACAGTAGATGCCGAGCAGCTCCGGCTCGTTGTGCAGCGCCTTCATGGTCGCGGTATAACTGACCTCCGGCTCGTCGTTGATCTCCACGGCGCTGGTGACGGTTAGGTTGGGGAACTCCTCGCCGAGCACGGAGCGAAAGCCCATCTCGCGTTCCTCATGGCCGCGGTAGGAGCGTGAACCGACGACCATCGCCAGATGGCCCTGGCGGCCGCCGAGGAACCGTCCCATCAGCAGCGCCGCGGTGCGGCCGGCCACCCGGTTGTCGATGCCGACATAGGCCGAGCGGGGCGCGCCCGGAACATCGGACACCAGGGTGACCAGGCGGATGCCGGCCTCGACGATCTCGCGCAAGATGTTGCGCGTTCTCGGATGATCGATGGCGATGACGCCGACGCCGTTCGCCTTGAGCGAGAGGTTTTCGACGGCCGCCTGCAAGGCGCTCGGCGGGATGCCGGCGAGCTTGTGGATGCGGCAGGAGGCGACCAGCGGCAGGCGCGCCGCATAATCCTCGATGTGCCTGGCCAGATCGGCCATGAAGGCATTGCTGCCTATCGGCAGGAAGAATTCGAGATGCGCCGGCCGCGACGGCAACGCGACCTGGTCGACGACCGGCAGATAGCCGAGCTGCTTGGCCGCCTCCATCACGCGCTGCCGGTTGGCGGCACTGGCTCCCGCCCGGTTGTTGAGCACACGGTCGACCGTCGCGGTAGACAGGCCGCAGCTCCTGGCAATATCCGAAACGGTGGCTTTCATGTCGCAACCATGTGGCGATGCGATCCAGTGCCTCGACGATCAGGCCGACCCCCGGCTGCTCAGCCGGGCCGTTGCGTGCCCTCGACCAGCGCGTCATGGATCTCCTTGTCCGACATGCCGGTGATGACGCGTTCGACTTCGGCGACGCTGGTCTTCTTCGGGTCGATATCGTCGGCGACCACCTTGCCGCGGCGCATGACGACGATGCGGTCGACCACCTGAAAGACATGATGGATGTTGTGGGCGATGAAGATGCAGGAATGGCCGGAATCGCGGGCGCTGCGCACGAAGCTCAGCACGCCTTGCGTTTCGGCGACGCCGAGATTGTTGGTCGGCTCGTCGAGGATGATGAGGTCGCTGTCGAAATGCATGGCGCGCGCAATCGCCACCGCCTGCCGCTCGCCGCCGGAGAGCGAGCCGATCGGCGTCGTCGGCGGGATGTTCTTCGAGATGCCGACCTGCTTGAGCAGATCGCGGGCAACCACGTTCATTGCCTCCTGGTCCATCCGATTGAGGAAGCGCGGCGGCTTGATCGGTTCGCGCCCGAGAAACAGGTTGCGGGCGATCGACAGCTGCGTAACCAGCGCCGAGTCCTGGTAGATCGTCTCGATGCCATGGGCGATGGCGTCGCTGGTACTGCGCAAATTCACCTTCTTGCCGCGGATGAAGATGTCGCCGCTGGTCAGCGGGACCGCGCCCGACAGCACCTTGATCAGCGTCGACTTGCCGGCGCCGTTGTCGCCGAGCAGGCCGACGATCTCTCTTTCGTTGACATGGAAATTGGCATCAACCAGCGCCTGCACGCGCCCATAGGACTTGCGGATATTTTCCATGCGGACAAGCGGTTCGGCCATGGTTCAAGTCCCTGCCTGATGCCGGCGTTCCAGCCATGAGTGGAGCGCCATCATGCCGAGGATGATGGCGCCGATGAAAATATTATAGGCAAGGCCGGGCACGCCGATCAGCACGATGCCGTTGCGCATCACGCGCAGGATCAGGATACCGAGCACCGTGCCGATGATTGTGCCGCGCCCGCCGGTCAGCGCCGTGCCGCCGATCACCACCATGGCGATGACTTCGAGCTCGTAGCCGGTGCCGCTGTTGGGGTTGGCCGCAGAGGTGCGCAGCGAGGAGATGACGCCGGCAAGCGAGGCCAGGATCGACGACAGGATGAACAGGCCGATCTTGACGCCGCTGACATTGACGCCGCGCGCCCTTGCAGCACTCGGGTTGCCGCCGGCCGCCTGGATCCAGTTGCCTGTCCGGCTCTGCGTCAGAACGTAGCCGAGCGCGATTGCGGCGGCGATGAACCAGAACAGCGACATGTAGATACGGAACGACCCGATGAAGAAATCGCCGACCAGCGCTTCCGCCAGCCAGCTACCCTCGGCGCTCCAGGTCCGCTGCGGAAACCCGTTGGTGACGAACAAAGCGGTGCCGCGCACCACCAGCAGCATGCCCAGCGTCACCAGGAAGGACGGGATCTTGAGCTGCGTCACGAACCAGCCATTGACCAGCCCGATAAACGCAGCGACCACCAGCGCGATGACGAAGGCGGCTTCGAGCGAGACGACGCCGCTGTTGAACAACGTCCACATCAGGACCGGCGAGAAGCCGAACACCGAGCCGACCGAGAGGTCGAATTCGCCTGATGTCATCAACAGCGTCATCGCCAGCGCGATCAGCCCGAGCTCAACCGTGAAGGCCAGCGTGTTCGAGATGTTCTGCGGCGACAGGAAGTCGTGGTTGATGCCCCAGAACACAGCGATCTCGACGACGAGCAGCACAAACGGCCCGAACTCGGGCCGCGCGATCGAGCGTTGGATAAGAGAACGATTTTCCACCTTGGACCCGCGATAGGATTGGATTTGGCCGCGACCGCAACCGGCTTCGGCGGAATGATGAGACAGTCACGGCCGCCGAAGCGGCCGTGACCAACTCGATCGCGGATTTATTTGCCGGACAGGATCTTGTCGTAGACTGCCGCGGTGTCCTTCTCGTAGAGTGCGCCGGTGATCACGTCGAAGCCGGGCGGAATACCGCTCGCCGCCATGTTGGCGAGCGAGAGCGCGACGTAGCTGGTCGCCTGCGGATCCTGCCACTGCGCGGCATTGACGTAGCCGTTCAGCACTTCCTGGGTGGTGTCGAGCGAGTTGCCCCAGCCGACGACCGGGATTTCGCCCGGCTTGACGCCGACCTGGTCGAACACCCGCTTGATCGAACCGGTGACAAGGTCGCCGAGGCCGATAACCGCCTTGACCTTGGCCCTGTTGGCGGTGAGGTAATCGACCATGCGGTTGATCACTTCAGCCTGGTCGAGCGTCGCTTCGGTGATTTCATAGGTGATGCCGAGCGGCTCGAACACGCTCTTGATGCCTTCCTCTTCCTGGACGCCATAGGTGGCGCCGGGAATCTCGACCGGCATCCAGACGAAGTCGCCCTTCTTCACAAGGCCCTTGTCGACCAGATACTGCGCCCAATGTTTGCCGAAGGTGACGTTGTCGCCGCCGACATAGGCGTTGAAGTCCGCCTTCGGGTCGGGCGTGTTGAAGTTGATGATCGGGATGTTCGCCGCCCGCGCTTCCTTGGCGATCTCGACAAGGCTGCCCGGATCAGGGCTGGTCGTGGTGATGCCGTCGGCCTTGGCGGAAATCGCGGCGCGAACAGCCTCCTGCTGCGACGCCACGTCGCCATTGTGGAACGACGTGTTGACGGTGTTGCCGGTGTCCGCCGCCCATTGCTTGGCGCCGGCAAGGAAGTATGTCCAGACCGGATCGGCCGGGCCGCCATGCGAAATCCAGTAGAACGTCTTGGCCTGTGCCGCGGCCGGAATGGCCAGCGCCACCATCAAGCCAAGTACAAGCAGTCTTAGCCTCGTCAGCATTTGATTTCCTCCCATTTGAACCGAACTCCTCCTCCGACGACGATCACCGCGAAAAGCCGTGCGCGGCCAAAACGGTGGTCGCATTTTGCCAGCGTCGACCTGGGCGCATTAGAGCATTCCCTTTTTCGATCGATGGCAAGCCTCGATTGCCAATGGACGTTGGCGCAAGGCACCGCGCCATCAGCAATCCCATCAGATTGCATCAGTTTGGCTGATATTTTCCAGGCGGCCGACGATCGGCCTTGCGACCGTCATGCAATGCTGCGCGGCGGCGCGCCGAGCACGGATTGCTCTAGGTCGATAAGCGTCCCGGTCATCAGCCCGGAGGCGTCGCTGAGCAGGAACAGCGTTAGCTGGGCGACTTCGTCCATGGTCAGCAATCGACCAAGCGGCAGGCCGGCGGCGGCAATCTTTGCCCAGTTTTCGCCCTTGCCCAGCCTGCGCGCCTGCATCTCTTGTTCGGCCGGCGTCGCTACCCAGCCCATGTTGATGCCGTTGACGCGGATGCGATCGGAAAGATGCGCGTTGGCAATGTTTCTGGTCAGCGTCGAAAGCGCGCCCTTGGTTGCGGAATAGATGGCAAGGTCCGGCGCACCGCAATGCGCATTCACCGACAGTATGTTGACGATGGCGCCCGCCGCCCGCCGTGTCTTCATGTCGGCTACGGCCGCCTGCATGAGGAAGAACGGCGCGCGCGCATTGACGGAAAACAACCTGTCCCAGTCGTCGATTGTGCCAGTTTCCAGCGAGGCCCGGTCGGTGAGGGCCGCGGCGTTCACCAGACAATCGATGCGGCCGAGTCTTTTGATCGCTTCCGCCATGACAGCTGCAGGCGCGGCCGGATCTCCAAGGTCGGCCTGGATGAAGACGACGGGCCGGCTTGGTCGTGAAAGCTCTTCGGCGATGCGTCTGCCACGCTCGGCAATGCGGCCGACAATGGCGATCCCTTCGCCGCCGTCGGCTGAGGCCAGCCGGGCGATGGTCTCGCCAAGCCCTTGCGTTCCGCCGGTAACGACAAGGGTCTTGCCCTCAAGAGCGACGATCAATGGACTCTCCCGAATGCCGACGAGCAGGTAATTTCCAATCAGAGAATTCTAGAATCTATCGGATGTTAGGCTGGGGGACTAGATGAGGTCGGCCCTGGCGAGGTCGCGCATCAGGTGGCTGGCGCCGTAGGTCCAGTGTGGGCAGTCGGGCGACAGCCGCACGCGGTTGACCAAGGCGCCGAATTTCTCCGACGAGATGGTGACGATGTCGCCGACCTTGTGGGTAAAGCCCTTGCCTGTTTCGCCGCGATCCTTCGACGGCACGAACATGGTGCCGAGATAAAGCGCCAGCCCGTCGGGGTATTGATGATGCGGCCCCATGGCGGCGGCGACCAACTCTTCCGGCGAGCGGCTGATCTCGGCCATCGAACTGGCGCCCTCCAGCGAGAACCCATCCTCGCCCTCGACCTTCAGGCGTACGATCGCCTGCTTCACGTCGCCGATGGAAAATGTCTCATCGAACAGCCGGATAAAGGGGCCAAGTGCTGCCGAAGCGTTGTTGTCCTTGGCTTTGCCGAGCAGCAGCGCCGAGCGCCCCTCGACGTCGCGCAGATTGACGTCGTTGCCGATCGTCGCCCCGACAATCCTGCCGCTGCTGGCGGCAATCATGGCGATCTCCGGCTCCGGATTGTTCCATGTCGAAACCGGATGCAGGCCGACATCGGCGCCGAAGCCGACCGAGGCCATCGGCTGGCACTTGGTGAAGATCTCGGCATCGGGGCCGATGCCGACTTCCAGATATTGCGACCAGGCGCCGCGCGCAATCAGCTTGGCCTTGATCTCCATCGCTTCCGGCGAGCCGGGCTTGAGCTTCGACAGATCGTGGCCGATCAGCCCGGCGATGTCGGCGCGAATGGCGTCGGCCCTTTCCGCCGAACCGCGCGCCTGCTCCTCGATCACCCGCTCGAGCAAGCTGACGACAAAGGTGACGCCAGACGCTTTGATCGCCTGCAGGTCGACGGGGGACAGCAGGTACGGTTTCCCCGGATCGCGCGCTGTCTCGAAACTGTTGGCGGCAACGGCATCGAGCGGGCCGATCGGTCGCCCCTTGGCCGAGCGGACGTGCCCCGCCGGATCCGGCAATTCGCAAACGTCGCGTACGGTCGGCGCCGCATTTGACGTGATGTCGAAGACCGTGCCGTCACGCACCGTGACCACCAGCGGATGGGAAGCATCGCTCGCCCGGGCGCGGCCCACGAAGAGGCCTTCGGCGGGCAAATGTGTGGCGTTCGTCATGGCTTACATTTCCTGTTGTCTTGTCCTTCGGCGGCGGCACTTTCAACAAATTCCCGCCAAAGGTCTATCCCGCTTGCAGGGCGAGCTTTGTCAATTCTTTCAAGCGGTCTTCGCATCGCTGGACCTTGATCGAGCCTGACGTGCGCCAACGGCGACGGAAAACGCTCTTTCAAAATAATGAAACCGTCGCTAGGGTTTTCACCTACTGAATCTTCAGGTGACGCTTGCTCTTACGGTTTTCCGATCCAATCTGGCAGAAGCCGCGGACAGCCACCGCGTTCCAGTCGCTTTTTCCAGCCGGCCAATGCGTCGATGTCGTTATCGTCGGCGGCGGCATTCTGGGTCTGTCGACAGCCTTGCACGCTGCCCGGCTCGGCCTTGCCGTCCAGGTGCTGGAGGCCGGCGAAATTGGCAATGGCGCATCCGGCCTGAACGGCGGTCAGGTCATTCCCGGCCTGAAATACGATCCGGACTGGCTGCTGGAGCATTTTGGTCTCGAACGCGGCGAAGCGCTCGTCAACTTTGTCGCCTCGACCGCTGACACGGTCTTCGAATTGATCCGCGACGAAAGACTGGCGGTGCCGTTCGTCCGCAATGGCTGGATCCAGGCCGCGCATACCGAGACCGCGCTGAAAGCGGCGGCGAACCGGGATCGGCAGTGG
Organism: Mesorhizobium sp. M0040; assembly: GCF_040323505.1. Classification (NCBI taxonomy): domain Bacteria; kingdom Pseudomonadati; phylum Pseudomonadota; class Alphaproteobacteria; order Hyphomicrobiales; family Phyllobacteriaceae; genus Mesorhizobium; species Mesorhizobium sp. M0040. Next base: position 9,073 of record NZ_JAMYVA010000007.1, on the reverse strand, counting down.
CGCGCCCGCGGCGCCGATGTCCGGCTGCTGAGCGGGACGGAGATCGCGACGATGACCGGCGCGCAAGGCTATCTCGGCGGCTGGCTCGATCGCCGCGCCGGTGTCATCGATCCGCTCGCCTACACGTCGGAACTGGCGCGCGTCGCTGCAGCGGCGGGCGTAAAGATCGCCGAGCGCCAGAACGTGATGCAGATCAGCAAGAATGCCGGCATTTGGCACGTTTCTACGGAAAGCGGCGCCGAACTCAAGGCCAAGGCGATTGTCCTGGCGACCAACGCCTATACCGGCGGCCTGCTTCCCGGCCTCGCCGAGACGATCGTCCCGCTGCATTCCTTCCAGATCGCGACAGCGCCGCTATCGTCCAATCTCGCGGCGGCTATCCTGCCGGAAGGGCAGGCGGTTTCGGATTCGCGCCGCATCCTCGTCTATTACCGCAAGACTGCCGATGGTCGGCTGGTGCTCGGCGGACGCGGCCGCATGGCCTTGCCGAACGGCCCGGCCGACTGGGCGCATCTGGAACGCGCGCTGCTGCGGCTCTACCCGGCACTGTCCGATGTGGCCATTGAAAAGCGGTGGTTCGGCCGGGTGGCAATGACGCCGGACCATCTCCCGCATATCCACGAGCCAGAGAAGGGTCTGCTGGCGGTCGTCGGTTGCCAGGGCCGCGGCATCGGCCTGATGACCGCGCTTGGCGAGCGCATCGCCTCCTACCTGTCGAGCGGCGACACCAGGCAATTGCCGTTCCCGGTCTCGCCGATCCGGCCGATTCCGTTTCATGCGTTTCGGCAGGTCGGCGTCGCCGCGACCATCGCCTGGTACCGGATGCTGGACGCGTTCGAACGCTGACGTTCATTCCCAAGCATGAAACAGCTTGACAGTTTCACAAATATGAAAAAAGCTTAATCGATTTCAAATTTCGATGGACAGCCGATGTCGACCATCGTCGCAATGCAGTCGCTGCCGGAAACCCGGTCTTCGCCGGCCTTCCGCTTCGCCATGCTGCTGCCCGGCGGGCTGGTCACCTTCTTGCTGATCCTTTTCGCCCTTGGCCTGGTGTTCTTTCTCGCCTTTCGCGGCAATGACGGCTCGTTGCTGGGGGCTGGTTTCACCCTTGCGAATTTCGTCACTGTGGCCACCGATCCGCTGTACTGGACGGTGACGCTGCGCTCGCTGGGCATCGCCGGCCTGGTGACGCTGGCAACCGTCGTCACCGCCTATCCCGTTGCCTACTATCTGGCTTTCCATGCCGGGCGGCGGCGTGGGCTGCTGCTGTTCCTGCTGACCCTGCCGTTCTGGACCAGCTATCTGCTGCGCGTCTTCGCCTGGAAGATCGTGCTTGCCTATAATGGCGTGCTCAACTCGGCGCTGATCGAAAGCGGCATCTGGTCGGAGCCGACATTGGCCTTCCTTAATACGCCGGCAGCGGTCGTCGTCACGCTCGCCCACGCCTATGCGCCGTTCGCTATCCTGCCCATCTATGTGGCGCTGGACACGATCCCGAAATCGCTGCTCGAAGCTGCTTCCGATCTCGGCGCAAAACCGTTCACCAGCTTCCGTCGCATCGTGCTGCCCAATTCGATGCCGGGCGTGCTGGCGGCTGCTCTCGTCGTCTTCGTGCCGACCGTCGGCGATTATGTGACGCCGGCGCTGGTCGGCGGCCCTGCCAGTACAATGATCGGCACACTGATCCAGGCCGAGTTCGGCAAGGCCAATGACTGGCCGTTCGGCGCCGCACTCGCCGTCGCCGTCATGCTGGTCATTCTCGCCGTGGTGCTGGTGGTGCGCTTCGCCGACCGCCGATACGGCAGCCGCACATGAACACGGCGCGTATCGATGCAAGGCAGGGCGGCGGCTGGCTGGGTGTCTATGTCCTTGCCTATCTGGTGTTCCTGTATTTGCCGATACTGCTGATCCCGCTGTTTTCCTTCAACAATTCGATCCAGGCGGCATTTCCGCTGCAAGGCTTCACGCTGGAATGGTACGGCACGCTGGTCGGCAATTCGGCGCTGTCCGGTGCGCTTGCCACCAGCCTCGTCATCGGCGCCATTGCCGCCACCGGCGCAACACTCTGCGGCATCACCGTGTCCTATATGGACCTTTACGGCCGCTCGCCGCTGGCCGCCACGATCAGTGCCATTGCGCGGCTGCCGATCCTGATCCCCGGCGTCATCGTCGGCATCTCGCTGTTGATCCTGGTCAATCTCGCCGGTTTCGGGCCGTCGCGCATTGCCATTGTGCTCGGCCATGTATTGGTGGCGCTGCCGACGACGGTGGTGGTCATGCGCAGCCGCTTCGCCGCCATCCCGAAGACCATCCGCGAGGCAGCGCTCGACCTCGGCGCCTCGGACTGGACGACCTTCAGACGGGTGATGCTGCCGCTCAGCCTGCCCGCCATTATTTCGGCGTTCATGCTGGCCTTCCTGACCTCGTTCGACGAGTTCATCGTCGCCTTCTTCCTTGCCGGCACCGAGCCGACGCTGCCGCTTTATATCTGGAGCCAGCTGCGCTTCCCGAAATCGCTGCCGACCGTCATGGCGCTCGGCACGGCGATCCTGGCCGTGTCGTTCGTCATCGCCGCACTCGCCGAAATCCTGCGCCATCGCGGGCTTGCCGCCACCCAGCGGCCAGCGCCCGCCAGCCTGTCAAAACCAGAAGAAACCGAAAGAGGAGAACTGCAATGGCATTCGACTTGAAATCGATAACGACAAAGACAGCGAAAACCGGACTGGCCGCCTTCGCGCTGGCGCTTGCATCGACTGTCGCCTTTGCCGGCGACAAGCTGCAATATTTCACCTGGTCGGGTTACGAGCTGCCCGACTTCAACAAGAGCTTCCTCGCCGCGCACCCTGATGGCGTCGAAGCCGCGATGTTCGGCGACGACGATGACGCCTTCACCAAGGTCAAGGCCGGCTTCCGCCCCGATGTCGCGCACCCTTGCTATGACAAGGTGGCGCGCTGGAACAAGGAAGGCCTGCTGCAGCCGATCGACACCAAGCGCATCAAGAACTGGGATTCGATCTTCCCGGTCTTCAAGAACCTGCCCGACCTGCAGGCCGGCGACGGCAAGGTCTGGATGGTGCCGTGGGACTGGGGCAATACCTCGATCCTCTACCGCACCGATCTGGTGAAGAACCCCGAAGCCAGCTGGAACCTGCTCTGGGACAAGCAATATGCCGGGCGCATGGCGACCATCGATGCCGTCCACGACACACCGGTGGTGGCGGCCCTTCTGGCCGGCGTCAATCCATTCGACATGACACCGGAACAGATGGACAAGGTGGCGGAGAAACTGCGCGAGCAGCGCCCGCTGCTCTCGAACTACACCACCGACATGACCTCGGTCGAACAGGCACTGGCGAGCGGCCAGCTGGTCGCGGCCATGACCTGGAACGCCTCGGCCACCTCGCTGAAGAAGCAGGGCGTGCCTGTAGAGTTCATGAAGCCGAAGGAAGGCATGCTGACCTGGGCCTGCGGCTTCGTCATGCTCAAGGACGCCAAGAACGTCGATCTTGCCTATGACTTCATCAACAGCCGGCTGGAAACGGATTCCGGAAAGTATCTGATCCAGGCCTACGGCTATGGCAGCTCGACCAGCTCGGCTTTCGCCGCCGTGCCAAAGGAGGAGTTGGAGAAACTGCAGCTGCCTTCCGATCCCGAGGTGATGCTGAAGACCACGATCTTCACCGGGCCGATGAAACAGAATGACGAACTCGCCAAGATGTTCGAGAAGGTCAAGGCAGGCGGCTGAGTTCGCTCTTCCTTCTCCCCTTGTGGGAGAAGGTGGATTGGCGCGCAGCGCCAAGACGGTTGAGGGGTGTTGGAAGGAATGAGGCGTTGGTGTTTTCTGGAACACCCCTCATCCGACCGAGCTTCGCTCGGCCACCTTCTCCCACAAGGGGGAGAAGCGAAGGCCGCGCGGCGCCGGCCAAAAATACTGTAACAAGGACGAACGAATGGACATGCTGGACGAAGCGGCTGAGAAGCCGAAGGACGACGCCGACGTCAGGGTCGGCCGGCGCGTGCGGGCGCTGAGGCTGGAGCGCAATCTCTCGCTGGCCGAACTTGCCGCCAAAGCCGGTGTCTCGATAGGTGCGCTAAGCCAGATCGAGCGCGGCATGTCGTCATTGCGGGTCCGCGTGATCTGGCCGCTTGCCGCCGCCCTCGATGTAGAGCCGTCGGCGCTGATCGCCGACGGCAATGATGTCGTCAACGATCTTTATTGTGTGCGCGCCAACAGCCGGCGTCAGATCCCGGTCAAATCGGAAGGCATCGCCAAGGCACTGCTGTCGCCGCCGGCTGCCACGCTAACCGGCATGCTGGTGACCGTTGAGGCCGGTGGCGGCACCGCCGAAGCTTACGCCCATGCCGGCCATGAATTCGGCTTCGTCCTGTCCGGCGAGGTCGAGCTGGTGGTCGATTCGACCAGATACGGGCTGAAGGCCGGAGACAGCTTCGCCTTCAAGAGCACCTTGCTGCACGCCTTCCGCAATCCGGGCGGCGAGCGCTGCCAGATCCTGTGGGTCAACACCACCAAGCCGTCCGAGGTTCGCGATGGCGCCTGATCCTCTCGTCCGGCTGGACAAGGTCTCCAAGATATTCCCCGGCGGCATCATCGGGCTCGACGCCGTCGATCTTGACATTGCCCGCGGCGAGTTCCTGACCTTGCTCGGACCGTCCGGCTGCGGCAAGACCACCAGCCTGCGGGTCATCGCCGGCTTCGAGGGCCCGTCGAACGGCAGGGTCCTGCTCGAAGGCCGCGACATCACAGCGCTCAGGCCCTTCGGCCGTCCTGTCAATACCGTGTTCCAGGACTACGCGCTGTTCCCACACATGAACGTTGCCGAAAATGTCGGCTTCGGCCTGTCGCTGCGCAAGCTCTCCGGTGCCGAACAGGCAAGGCGCGTCGGCGCAGCGCTCGACATGGTCGGCCTTGCCGAGAAGCTCGGCGCCCGCGTGTCCGAATTGTCGGGTGGCCAGCGCCAGCGCGTCGCACTTGCCCGCGCGATCGTCTGCGAGCCGCGTGTGCTGCTGCTCGACGAGCCGCTGTCGGCGCTCGACGCGCATCTGCGCGAGCAGATGCAGGTCGAACTGAAGCGACTGCAGTCGCGGCTTGGCACCACTTTCGTCATGGTCACGCACGACCAGACCGAGGCGCTGTCGATCTCAGACCGCATTGTCGTCATGAACAAGGGCCGCATCGAGCAGATTGCGCCGCCGGCGACCCTTTACGATCGACCCGCCACCAAATTCGTCGCCAGCTTCATCGGCACCATGAACCTTCTGCAGTCGCGCTTTGTCGGCCGTGACGGCGAGCGCTTGCGGTTCATCGCCGGCGCTCTGCCGCTGGAAGCGATTTCGGATAAAGGCGAGCTGCCTGGCGAGGGCACGGTGCGCACCATTGGCGTGCGTCCGGAGGACCTTTTGGCCACGACCGAGGCGGCGGCCGGTACTGCACCGGTGCGGGTGAACAGCATCGTCTTTCACGGCCGCACCTTGCGCCTTCATGCAGAGTTGGGGCAGGGGACACAGGTGGTGATCGACGCGCCGCGCCGGACAGAGGGTTTTCAATTCAGCGTCGGCGACGTGGCGCATATCAGCCTGCGCCGTGGTGCCAACTGCCCTATGCTGCCTAGCTAGTCTCACTCATTTCCAGAAAACCGGAGCACGGCCCATGAGCAATCATCTCAATTTTTTCATCGGCGGCAAATGGGTCGGCCCCGTGGTTCCGGCAACGCTGGATGTGATCGATCCGTCCACTGAAGAGGCCTACACCAAAATCTCGGTCGGCTCGAAAGCCGATGTCGACAAGGCCGTGGCTGCGGCCAAGGCGGCATTCCCGGCCTTTTCGCAAACGACCAAGGCCGAGCGCCTGAAGCTGCTGAAGCGTATCCTCGACGTCTACAATGAGCGCTACGAGGACATCGCCCAGGCGGTCAGCCAGGAAATGGGCGCGCCGATCAGGTGGGCGCGCGAGGCGCAGGCCTGGGCGGGCAGGGCGCACATGGAAGCTACCATCAAGGCGCTGGAGGATTACGAATTCAGCGAGAAGCGCGGCACCACCATGGTGGTCAAGGAGCCGATCGGCGTCTGCGCGCTGATTACACCGTGGAACTGGCCGCTCAACCAGATAGTCTGCAAGGTGGCGCCGGCCATCGCCGCCGGCTGCACCGTCATTTTAAAGCCTTCCGAAATCGCGCCAATCAGCGGCATCATCTTTTCCGAGGTGATGGACGCCGCCGGCACGCCGAAGGGCGTCTACAATATGGTGAATGGCACTGGTCCGGATGTCGGCCAGGTCATGGCTGGCCATCCCGACGTAGACATGGTCTCGTTCACCGGGTCGACCCGGGCCGGCATCATCGTCGCCAAGACGGCGGCCGAGACCGTCAAGCGCGTCGCGCAGGAGCTGGGCGGCAAATCGGCCAACATCGTGCTGCCCGACGCTGACTTCGAGACGGCGGTGCGCAAGGGTGTCAACGCCTGCTTCGGCAATAGCGGCCAGTCCTGCGATGCGCCGACCCGCATGCTGGTACCGGCCGCCCGTCACGACGAGGCGCTGACGATCGCCAGGAAGGCCGCCGAACGGCACAAGGTCGGCGACCCGCGCTCGGAGGAGACCAAGCTCGGGCCGGTGGTCAGCAACATCCAGTTCGACAAGATCCAGCGGTTGATCGAGGCCGGTATCGCCGAGGGTGCGACGCTGGTCACCGGCGGCCCCGGCCGGCCGGAACACCTCAACCGTGGCTATTATGTGCGGCCGACCGTTTTCGGCCACGTCAGGCCTGGCATGACCATCGAGAAGGAGGAGATCTTCGGGCCGGTTCTGTCGGTCATCTCCTACGATGACGATGATGATGCGGTGAAGATCGCCAACGACACCGTTTATGGCCTGGCTGCCTATGTGCAGTCCGGGGATATCGACCACGCCCGCAAGATTGCCAGCCGCCTGCGTGCCGGCCAGGTCTCGATCAACTATCCGGAATGGGACACGTTCGCGCCCTTCGGCGGCTACAAGCAGTCCGGCAACGGCCGCGAATACGCCGACTGGGCCATCCACGACTTCCTCGAGATCAAGGGCATCATCGGCTACGGCGCCTGAGCCTTCGACATCTGGCATTGCGCCAACCATCGAAATTTGTTCCGAGCGTGGGTGCCTTCGGCACCGGCGTTCGGCTGAACGGCCACAACGATTGCGTGGCCGCAATGTGAGTGCGAAGCAGGGTCGCCTCAGATCGTCTTGAGATAGCCGGCCAACTGATCCGCCACCGTGCCCCAGCCGTCGTAGAAGCCCATCTCCTCGTGGCTGTTGCGCGTGGCTTCGTCGCGGTGGATGGCGGTGGCGGTGTAGCGCGTCGTCTCGCCATGCGATTGCAGCGCTATGACGGCTGTGATGAATGGGTCGCCTGACGGCCGGTAGCCGGGCAGCAGCGCATCGGTCCACACCAGCCGCTCGTCCTGGACGATCTCGAGGTAGCAGCAACGCCTATCGTTGACCTCCTTGCCGTCGGGCGACTGCATGCGGGTGCGGAACAGGCCGCCGGGCCGCCGGTCGATCTCGCAATCGGTGATGATCCACGGCTTCGGCGTGAACCATTGGCTGACATGCTCGGGTCTCGTCAGGGCCATCCACAGCAGTTCTCGCGGCGCCTCGATCGTTCGTTCGAGCACGAGGTCGAGCTTAGGATCGGGTTGGAACAACGGCACCATATTCATCTGTCTGTCTCCTTGAGTTTCAGCACGTAATCGTCGAACTGGTCGAGACGGCGCTCCCACAGCGCACGCTGCTCGGCCAGCCAGTTTTCCGCGAGCTTCAACGGCTCCGGCGCGAGCCGGTAGGTCCTGACGCGGCCGGCCTTTTCCGAATGCACCAGCCCGCAGCCTTCCAGAACCCTGAGGTGCTCGATGAAGGATGGCAGGGCCATCTCGAACGGCTGGGCAAGCTCGCTGACCGAGGCGGGGCTTCGGTTCAGTCGCTCGACCACGCGTCGCCGGGTCGGATCGGCGAGCGCCCGGAAAATGCCGTCAATGGGCGGGGGGCTTTCGGTCTGCAGGCCCGTCATGGTCGTTTCCTTGCCTCAAATTAGCTCGGGAAATAGTTAGGAAAATTCCTTACTATTGGCAAGCGCGAAAATCGCAGACGGCCGGCGAGGCCGCTGGAAAACCGAGAGGCGCGGTTTTAGGGTGCCGTCAGATTCGACTGGTCCGAGGACGCGTTTTGACGATCACCATGTACGGCATTACCAATTGCGATACGGTCAAGAAGGCGCGTTCCTGGCTGGCGAGCCATGATGTTGCCTATCGCTTTCATGACTACAGGGTCGAAGGGCTGGATGCGGATCGGCTGAACGGCTGGTCAGGCAAGGTCGGCTGGGAGATCCTGCTCAACAAGGCGAGCACAACGTTCCGTGAACTGTCGGAGGAGGACAGACTGGGCCTGGACGAGAACAAGGCCAAGGCGCTGATGCTGGCCAAACCGACGATGATCAAGCGTCCGGTGCTGGAACTTGGCGACAGGGTTCTCGTTGGCTTCAAGCCCGATGTTTATCAGCAGGCGGTGAGTGGGAAGTAGAACCGACCCGCCGCGATCCGTCGCGCCCCCCTCTGTCCTGCCGGACATCTCCCCCTCTGGTGGGGAGATTGGATGTCACTTCGGCTTTCGCTAGTCTCCAAAGAAGGGCGCTTTCGGCGAAGCTGCCAATCTCCCCCTTAAGGGGGAGATGGCCGGCAGGCCAGAGGGGGGCGCTGTCCCATAAGCGCTAACTTAGGGCATGGCAGCTATCCTTGCTGCGGCGGATTGGTTTTTGCGCCGTCTTGGTGGGTCGCAGACGTGACGAATGATTTCGGTGACGCGGGTGAGGATTTTTCCCGGCCGCATCACCCTCAGTATGGCGTTGAGGATTTCAGAACGCAGGAGACTATGCAGCCTCCAAAGGGACAGCGATTGCGCCGTGCGTGGTTTGGTCTTCACAGGGGGGAGAGTCGAGAACGTCGGTGACGGCCTCGTCGATCATCAGGGCCAGGATCAGGTGGGCCGTCAGCCAGCTTCGGGCGAGCCGCTCATCTCGCGCGGGAA